>JAHYJQ010000365.1 GCA_019429025.1 Trueperaceae bacterium
GCGGCCGGCGGGCGCCCGCCGGCCGCACGCGACCGGCTGGGGCGGCGCCTTGGTGCGCCGCCCCGCGGCCCGGCCCGCGAAGCGGCGGCCGCAGGGGCACGCGCGGCCGGCCTCGGCGCACGGCGAAGGAGCGAGTGGCTTGACCGTCTATCTGATCCAGCGCGTCCTATCGGCCATCCCCGTCCTGCTGGGGTTGACCATCCTCGTCTTCAGCCTGACCCACCTCGTGCCCGGCGACCCCGCCGAGATGATGCTCGGCGAGGCCGCCGTCAGCCTCGAGATCGTGGAGAGCATGCGCGAGCAGCTCGGGCTGAACCGCCCGCTGCACGTGCAGTACTTCGGTTACGTGGCCGACTTGTTGCGTGGCGACCTCGGCACGTCGTTCCTGGCCCGCCGCTCGGTGGCCGAGATGATCGGCCGGGTGTTGCCGTCGACGCTGGTGCTCACCTTCGCCGGCCTCGGGGTCGCCGTGCTGCTCGGCGTCGGCCTGGGCGTCTTGGCGGCGGTGCGGCACAACAGCTGGCTCGACAACCTCACGATGGTGTTCGCGCTCGTCGGTGTGTCGATGCCGTCGTTCTGGTTGGGGTTGATGCTCATCTTCACGTTCTCGTTGCAGTTGGGCTGGTTCCCGGCCACCGGCGCCGGCGGCATCGAGCGCCTGGTGCTGCCGGCGCTGACGCTGGGGTTCGCCGGATCGGCCGTCATCGCCCGCATGGTGCGCTCGAGCGTCCTCGAGGTGCTCAACCAGGACTACGTGCGGACCGCCTACGCCAAGGGCCTGGGCAGCGCGGCGATCATCGGGAAGCACGTGATGAAGAACGCCATGATCCCGGTCCTCACCGTCGTCGGGCTCGAGTTCGGACGCCTGCTCAGCGGCACCGTCGTGATCGAGGTGGTGTTCTCGCGGCCGGGGATCGGGCGCCTGCTCGTCGACGCCATCCTCAAGAAGGACTTCATCGTAGTGCAGGGGGTCGTGTTGCTCAGCGCCTGCTTCTACCTGGCCGTGAACCTGCTCGTCGATCTCTCGTACGGGTTGGCGGACCCGAGGATCCGCTACACGTGATGCGAGGGGGTGCGCGATGACGCGATCCGGAACGGTCGCCGACCCGGCACTCGCGCGGCCGCCCGAGAGCCTGTGGCGCAAGTCGCTCCGCCGGCTGACCAAGAACGTCGGCGCCATGGTGGGCCTCGTGGTCATCGTCGCGCTGGTGCTGGTGGCGGTGTTCGCGCCGAGCCTGGCGCCCCACCCGCCCAACCGGCAGAACCCGCTCAAGTCGCTGCAGGCGCCCAGCGCCGAGCACCGGCTGGGCACCGATCAGTTCGGCCGCGACATCCTCAGCCGGCTGATCTACGGCACCCGCGTGTCGCTGCGGGTGGGCCTCATCGCGGTCGGCATCGCCGCCCTGATCGGCGTCCCGTTCGGCCTGATCGCCGGATACTACGGCGGGTGGCTCGACATGCTCATCTCGCGCGTCGTCGACCTCATGCTCGCCTTCCCGGGCATCCTGCTGGCGCTCGTGATCGTGTCGATCCTGGGCCCGAGCCTCTTCAACGTGATGGTGGCGGTCGGCATCGCCGCCTCGCCGAACTACGCGCGGGTCGTCCGCGGCTCGGTGCTGGCGGCCAAGGAGAACGTCTACGTCGAGTCGGCCCGCGCCGTCGGCGCGCGGGTTCGCGGCATCCTCGTGCGCCACATCCTCCCCAACATCCTCGCCCCCGTGATCGTCCTGGCCACGCTGGGCACCGCCGGCGCGATCCTCTCCGCGGCGGCGCTCAGCTTCCTCGGGCTCGGCGCGCAGCCGCCGACGGCCGAGTGGGGGGCGATGCTGAGCGAGGGCCGCAACTACATGCGCCTGGCGTGGTGGGTCACCACCTTCCCGGGTCTCGCGATCATGGTGACGGTGCTCGCCGTCAACCTGCTCGGCGACGGCCTGAGGGACTCGTTGGACGTGCGCATGCGCGCCTGAGCCTGCGGCTCTAGTCGACCCTCGGTCCGTCGGTGTGGGCGTCCGCGTCGCGGTGGTCTGGATGGGCGGCGGCGCGGGCTTGCCCCTTGACGCGACCTGAACGTACGTTCAAGAATATGAACATGCGTTCAGCCAAGGCACCGCCCGCCCCCGCCGACGACCGCAGCACCCCCGCGCGCATCCGCGACGCGGCGTTGGTGACCTTCGCGGGGGCCGGCTTCCGGGCGGCCACGGTGCGCGCCATCGCGGAGCGCGCCGGCGTCTCGCCCGCGCTCGTCATCCACCACTACGGCAGCAAGGAGCGCCTGCGCGAGGCCTGCGACGCCTTCGTCACCGGCTTCGTTCGCGAGCGCAAGGTCGAGGCGATGAAGGCGGGCCCCAGTCTGGACCCGCTGGCCCTGCTGCGCGACGAGGACGACCGCCTGCCGCTGCTTGCCTACCTCGCGCGCGCCCTGCAGGACGGCTCGCCGGCGGTCGCCACGCTGGTCGACGAGATGATCGCCGACGCCGAGGCGGTGCTGGCCGCCGGCGTGGAGAGCGGCCTGGTCCGCCCGCTCGACCACCCGCGCGGCGTCGCCGCCGTGCTGACCCTGTGGTCGCTCGGCGCGCTGGTGCTGCACGAGCACGCGCGTCGGATCCTGGGGGTCGACCTCACCGGCCCGATGTCGAACGCGACGCTGAGCGCCGGCTACACGGTGCCGGCGATGGAGATCCTCACCCATGGGCTGGTCGCCCCCGGCATGTACGAGCGGCTTGCAACCGCTGCCGAGGCCGCCGCTTCGGCGGCCTCGGCAGCGGCGGGGTCCGCGCCGACCGAGGAGGCGTCATGATGGCACCCGTCATCCGCACGCGCGGCCTGGTCAAGGACTACGGCCGCACCCGCGCGCTCG
>JAHYJQ010000366.1 GCA_019429025.1 Trueperaceae bacterium
GCCCAGGTACGACCGACCGCTGACGCTCGAGGTCTGGTACCCCGCGGCGCTCCTCGAAGGGGCCGTCGAGGGCGGCACGTACGAGGTCGTCACCCGCGACGGCACGCCCGCCCTGCTGACGGGGCGCGCCGTCCGCGACGCCGAGCCCGCGGCCGAGGGTGGCCCCTACCCGCTCGTCGTGCTGTCGCACGGCTACCCCGGCAACCGCTTCCTGATCGCCCACTTCGGTGAGAACCTGGCGAGCAAGGGCTACGTGGTCGCCTCGATCGACCACACCGACAGCACCTACACCGACCAGGGGGCCTTCGCGAGCACGCTCTACAACCGTCCGCTCGACCAGCTCTTCGTGGTCGACGAGATGGACCGGCGCTCGGCGGCGGGTGACGGCTTCCTGAGCGGCCTGATCGACGCCTCGCGCACCGGGATCATCGGCTACTCGATGGGCGGGTACGGGCTGGTCAACGTCCTCGGCGCCGGCTTCACCGAGGCCAGCACGCAGCTGGGCTTCGCGCCGCCGAACGGCCTCCTGGCCGAGCGCCAGGCGGGCAACGAGGCGTACGAGGCCAGCTTCGACCCGAGGATCCGGGCCGCCGTCGCGATCGCGCCGTGGGGCATGCCGGCGGGGTTCTGGGACGCCGAGGGGCTGTCGGGGATCGAGACGCCCGTCTTGTTCATGGCCGGCAGCGAGGACGACGTCTCGGGCTACGCGAACGGCACGCGGGCGATCTTCGAGGGCGCGGTCAACGCGGAGCGTTTCCTGCTCACCTTCGAGAACGCCCGTCACAACGCCGCCGCCCCCATCCCGGCGCCGCTCGAGACGTGGGCCGCCGGCACCTTCGCCCACTACGCCGACGCCGTGTGGGACACGACCCGCATGAACAACGTCGCGCAGCACTTCGTCACCGCCTTCTTCGGCCTGCACCTGCAGGGTGACGAGGCGATGGCCAGCTACCTCGACCTGGTGGAGGACGCCGCGGCGGGTGTGTGGTCGGTCGACGACGCGGGCCAGCCCACGAACGATCACACGTACTGGCGCGGCTTCCAGCAGCGCACGGCGCTCGGGCTGCGGTTCGAGCAGGGGGCGCCGGCGGCCGAGTAGGCCGCTCGCGCGCGACGGGGCGGGTGTCGTCGGGCGGCAGCGGCGACCCCCGAAGCGCGTGAGAGTTCCGTAAGAAGACGGGTGCTAGCTTGGCGTTCCTATGTGGGTGATCCTCTTCGCCAGTGTCTACGTCGCGTGTGGAGCCGTGCTGTTGGCCGTCCTGCTGCAGGACCGCGCCAAGGCCGTCGGCGTCCGGCAGCGGCGGGCGGGTGGCGACGCCGAGCGGCGGGCCCACGCCATGCCGGACATGGTGTTCCGGACCCACGCCTGACCGTTCACGTACCCAGCCGATGCGACCGCACGTCGAACTCCCGGCGTTCGGATCGTGCCCATGGGGCCACGCGACCCGGCGATGCCGGCCTGGCCCCAAGGGTCGGGCCGACCGAAGCGGCCCGAGAGCGGCGACCGGCATGACGAACCGAGCGCCGTCGCGCCGCGTCCGATTCAGGTCGTCGTGTCCGCCAGGCGCCCGCGCCAGGGATGGCCGTCGGGCAGCGATGAGCGCAGCCACGCGCGCGCGTCCGCGTCGAGCGCGGGGAGCACCAGCGCGAGGTCGGCCTCGTCCTTCGGCCGCGGCGTCGATCGGCCGCCGGTGGTGGCCTTGAACAGGAGCACGGCCTCCGGCGCCAGGACCGGCACGGTGACGCCCTCGACCGCCACGCGCCGGATGGCGCGGTCCAGCGGGAGGGTGACGCGCGGATCGTGCCGGTAGCGCCACGCGGCGTCCGACCACGGTTCGAGGACGACGTCGACCCAGGTCTTGCCCCAGCGTGCGTGGGCCTGGTGGCCACCGGCGGGGTGGGCCTCGCCCGGTCGGCGCGGTGCGTAGGCCGCGGGATCGCTCGCGATCACCCAGGCCACGGGCGCCCCTCGGTGCGTCACCGTGTCGAGCAGCGCCGAGGCGTCGGCGGCGTCCACCGCGACGTCGACGTCCTCATGGTGGCGGGAGGGCGCCCCGGTCGCCAGGTCGAGGGCCCAGCCGCCGTGGACCGCCCAGCGCGCGGGTACGTCGGCGAGGGCGCGCGCGAGTTCCACGACCGGGCCGAAGCCGGTGCGCGCGAGCGCTGACGCCAGCGCCTCGGCCTCGAGCGCCGCGATGACGCCCGCCTTGGCGTCCTGGTAGGCGGCCCGCGCCTCGCGGTCGTCGGGCACTTCCTGGGCGCGCGCGAGCCCGGCGTGTTTCACCCGTTCGTAGCGAGCGCGCGCCTCGACCGACGCCCGCAGGTGATCGCGCAGGGCGACGTGGCGGTGCCAATGGCTGCCCCCGCGGCCGACGACGTGCAGGTGGATCTCGTGCGGCCCGCGGGTGTAGTAGGTGCGTCCCGGCAGGCAGTGCTCGTCGTGGTGAACGAAGCCAAGACGCATGAGGCGCGCATTGGCGTCCGCGGGCAGCGGCCACGGGTGCACCCGCGCCAGCAGGTCGATCGTCGGCTTGGCGAGCAGCCCGGGCACGGCGGTGGATCCGACGTGCGCGACGTCGAGCAGGTGCCCGCCGTCGAGCGCGTCACCCAGCACGCGCGCGATCCGCGCGCACCAGCGCTCTCCGGCTGCGGCCCACGCGGGGCCGACGCGGACGAGGCGGGGGCGGTCGCCGCTCACGACGCCGGCCGCCGGCAAGCCGTCGGGCCCGACCGCGCGGGGCCGGGCGGGACGCGTTTCGGCATGCGCGGATGCTAGCGCGCCCGAGGCACGTCCTGCCTCGGGCGCGTCGATGGCGCTGGACAGGG
>JAHYJQ010000367.1 GCA_019429025.1 Trueperaceae bacterium
CCCGCCAGTGGTGCGGGCAGAGGCCGCCGCGGCGGCGCCAGTCGGCGCGCACGTCGACGTCGTTGACGCCGTCGCCCAACACGCCGCGCAGGTAGGTGCGCGCCGCCCGTGCGGCGGCGGAACAGACGCCGCACGCCGGCTCGACCAGCGCGTCGAGCAGCGCGTGCTGGTCCTGCCCGGTCAGGTGAGGGACGCGTCCAGCTCGATCGGGACGGCGGCCAGCGCCTTGGAGACGGGGCAGCCGACCTTGGCCGCCTGGGCCTGCTCGGCGAAGGTGTCGGCGTCGATCCCGGGCACGCTGGCGCGGCAGACGAGCTCGATCTTGGTGATCGCGGCGCCCTGGTCGTCGCGACCCAGGTACACGCGCGCCTCGACCCGGACCTCTTCTGGGGTGAAGCCGGCGCCGGCGAGGCCGTTGGAGAGCGCCATCGCGAAGCAGCCCGCGTGGGCCGCGCCGACGAGCTCCTCGGGGTTGGTGCCGGGGCCCTCCTCGAAGCGGGACGGGAACGAGTAGGGGCCCTCGAAGGCGCCGCTGCCGAGCGCGACGGTGCCGTCGCCGTTCTTCAGGTCGCCGCGCCAGACGCCGGTGGCGGTACGTACGGGCATGTCGGTCTCCTCTCGCATGGCATGCCCGGCCCCTGGCCGGGCATGCACGCCGTGGGATGCCGTCATGCTACGACGGCCCCGCGCCCAGCCGGGGGCTAGACTTGACGGATGCCTCTCCGCGTCCAGGCCCCCTTCACCCCCAGCGGCGACCAGCCCGCAGCCATCCGCGGCCTGGTGACCGGGCTCGGCGACGGCCTGCGCTTCCAGACGCTGCTCGGCGCGACCGGCACCGGCAAGACCTTCACGATGGCGAAGGTGATCGAGGCGACCCAGCGGCCCGCGCTGGTGCTGGCGCCCAACAAGATCCTGACGGCGCAGCTGGCCGCCGAGTTCCGCGACGTCTTCCCGGACGCCGCCGTCGAGATGTTCATCTCCTACTACGACTACTACCAGCCCGAGGCCTACGTGCCGGCCCGCGACCTGTTCATCGAGAAGGACGCCAACATCAACGACGAGCTCGAGCGCCTGCGGCACTCGACCACCCGCTCGCTGCTCACCCGCCGCGACGTGGTGGTGGTCGCGTCGGTGTCGGCCATCTACGGCCTCGGCTCGCCCGAGGAGTACGCCAAGCTCAACCTGGTGCTGGCGCCGGGCGTGAAGATGAGCCGCGACGCCGTCCTGGAGCGGCTCGTCCAGCAGCAGTACGAGCGCAACGACGTCGAGCTCGCGCCCGGACGCTTCCGTGCGCGTGGCGACGTGGTCGAGGTGTGGCCGGCCTACGACGAGTCGCCCGTGCGGATCGAGCTGTGGGGCGACGAGGTCGACGCGCTCGGCGTCATCGACCCGGTGACGGGCGACACCACCCGCACGCTCGCGGGCCTGACGGTCTTCCCCGCCAAGCACTACGTCACCCCCTTCGAGACGCTGCGGCCGGCGGTGGAGCGGATCGAGGCCGACCTGCACGACCGGCTGCGCTTCTTCGAGGCGAGCGGCAAGCTGCTCGAGCAGCAGCGCCTGCGCGAGCGCACGATGTACGACCTCGAGATGCTGCGCACGCTGGGCTACTGCAGCGGGATCGAGAACTACAGCCGCTACCTCGACGGCCGCGCGCCCGGCGAGCCGCCCTTCACCCTGCTCGACTACCTGCCCGACGACGCGATCGTCTTCCTGGACGAGTCGCACGTCATGGTGCCGCAGATCCGCGGCATGTACAACGGCGACCAGGCGCGCAAGCGCACGCTGGTGGACTACGGCTTCCGCCTGCCGGCGGCGCTCGACAACCGCCCGCTGCAGCAGGACGAGTTCTTCGAGCGGGTCGGCCAGGTGGTGTTCGTGTCGGCGACGCCGGCCGCGCAGGAGCTCGACGCCTCGGACCAGGTGGTCGAGCAGGTGATCCGGCCGACGGGCCTGGTCGACCCCCACGTGACCGTCAAGCCCTCGCGCGGGCAGATCGACGACATCATCTTCTCCGCCCGCGAGCGGGTGAAGGCGAACGAGCGCGTGCTGGTCACGACGCTGACGAAGCGCATGGCCGAGGACCTCACGGAGTACCTGGCGGAGCAGGGCATCCGCGTGCGCTACATGCACAGCGACATCGACGCCGTCGAGCGGCAGGTGATCATCCGCGACCTGCGCCTGGGCCACTTCGACGTGCTGGTGGGCATCAACCTGCTGCGCGAGGGCCTCGACCTGCCGGAGGTGTCTCTGGTGGCGATCCTCGACGCCGACAAGACCGGCTTCCTGCGCAGCGAGCGCAGCCTCATCCAGACGATCGGCCGGGCGGCGCGCAACGTGCACGGTGAGGTGTTCCTCTACGCGGACGAGGTCTCCGACGCGATGCGCGCGGCGATCGGTGAGACCGAGCGCCGGCGGGCGAAGCAGTTGGCCTACAACGAGCTGCACGGGATCACCCCGGAGACGATCCGCAAGCGCATCCAGGAGGTCATCCGCGGCGAGGAGACCGAGGGCGAGGGGGCCGGCGGCGGCGCGGCACCCATGGCGCCGTGGGACCGCGAGCTGCTCGAGGACGACCTGCGCCAGGAGCTCGCGCTGCTCGAGAACGAGATGTGGTCCGCCTCCGAGGCGCTGGACTTCGAGAAGGCCGCGGCGGTGCGCGACCGCATCCGCGAGCTCGAGGCGCGCCTCGCCGGCCGCGAGCTCAAGCTGCCGCAGCTGCCGCCCCAGGGCGCCAAGGCGCGGGCGACCGCGCGCCCCAGCGCGCGCAGGCGGGTGCAGGCGTGAGCGCGGCCCGACGCTGGGATCGGCGGTGGCCGCGCGTTTCACCCCCACGCGCCGCCAC
>JAHYJQ010000021.1 GCA_019429025.1 Trueperaceae bacterium
CGGTCATGGCGAGAGGCATCGTGGTGGCGGGATGGCATGTCGGGCCTCCTGGCGGGGTTGGTCGGCGGGCGGAGGCGCATGCCCTCCGCCCGCCGTCGTGGGCGCCGTCGTCGCGGCGCCGGTCGGAGGGTCAGTTGGTGGCGACGATCTTCCACACGCGGCCGCCGGTTCCCTGCGGGGCGTTGCCGTCGGTCGTCAGGACGTAGAGCTCGCCGTCGAGGTCCTCGCCGAAGGAGAGCACGAACTGGTCGATCTGGCGGTCGAGGACGAAGTCCCAGGCGCCGGCGGCGTCCTGCGCGGCGACGAAGAGCTTGCCGCCGGGCTCGACGAAGCTCTGGCTCCAGTCGCCGAAGACGTAGTGGCCCACGAGCTCGGGGATCGCGCTGCCGCGGTAGACGTAGCCGCCGGTGGTCGAGATGCCGCGGCCGGCCTCGCCGGTGCCGCCGACGTTGCCGTAGACGATGACGGGGAGCACCAGGTCCTCGCCCATCGGGCCGGTCGTCGGGCCGTCGGCGAGCGGTTCGCGGTTGGACTCGACGTTGAAGTAGCTGTCGGCCTCCATGATGCGCCAGCCGAGGTTGCCGGGGCCGGTCACGCGGTTGTGTTCCTCGAACATGCCCTGGCCGACGTCGCCGATCCACAGGTCGCCGGTGGCGCGGTCGAAGGAGAAGCGGAAGGGGTTGCGGACGCCCCAGAGGTAGATCTCGTCGCGCGCGCCATGGCCGGAGGCCGCGCCGGACCACACGAGGCCGTCACCCTCCGGCAGCGCGACGCCGCCGACGAAGGGGTTGCTCGCGGGGACGGCGTAGCCGCGGCCGTCGTCGTCGTTCACGTCGATGCGCAGGATGGCGCCGAGCAGGGTGGTGACGTCCTGGCCGTTGCCCATCGCCGGGTGGTAGGGCCCGTTGTCGTTCGAGGTGCCGCCGTCGCCGAAGGCCACGTAGAGGAAGCCGTCGGGCCCGAAGGCGATCTGCCCACCGTTGTGGTTGAAGGCCGGCTGGTCGACCGCCAGGACGACGCGTTCGCTGGCGGGGTCGGCGCGGTTCGGGTCGTTGCGGGAGACGCGGAACTCGGAGACGTGGGCCGTGTGGTTGAGCGCCGCCAGGGCGCCGGGGCGCAGCGGCGCGCTGTAGTGCACGAAGAAGCGGCCGTTGCGGGCGTAGTCGGGGTGGAACGCCAGGCCCAACACGCCGCGCTCGTCGAAGCCGGGGCGGAAGGTCACCAGGCGGTCGCGCAGGTCGAGGAACGGCGGCTCGAGCACGGTGCCGTCATCGGCGAGGATGCGGATGGTGCCCGCCTGGTCGACGACGAAGCGGCGCGCGTCGCCCGGCGGGGTGACGAGCGCCACCGGGGAGGTGAGGCCCTCCGCGACCAGTTCCAGGCCCAGGTGGTCGAACGGTCCCTCGGCCTGGGCGGTGACCGTGCCGGCGAGGGCCAGCCAGACGGTCGTCGCGACCAGGAGCAGCGCGCGGGCGACGAGGGCGGAGCGGCGCGGCGTTCGGACGTGATGCATGGGTTCCCCCTTCAGGGTGGGTCTAGGGGGAGAGGCTAGGCGTGACGCGCGAGGGCGTGTGTCAAGCGTTTGGCACGACCGCACGCGCCGAGGCGGCGCGCCACGCGCCCGCGATCATGGGGTGCGGACCGGCGTCGCGTCCGGCCCGTGCCGACGAAGGGGGTGACGCCCAGCGAGACTTATGATACGTTCGTCCGATGACCTCAAACATGCCCCGTAACTTACGCTTCGAAAGCCCCGATCCGGGCGTCATCGCCGCCGAGCCGCACGACGGCGGCCGCGCCGCTCCCGCCGGCGCCGCCCGCGTCCTCGACGCGGTCGCCCGGCACGCCGCGTACCGTTCCGAGTGCGTGGGCCTCGTGCCGACGGAGAACCTCCTGAGCCCGCTGGCGCGCAGCGTCCTCGGCAGCGACCTCTCGCACCGCTACCTGTTCCAGAACCCGCAGTGGCGCTACGTGGGCGGCAAGCACCTCTCCGAGGTCGAGGCGGCCGCCCAGGAGATCGCCTCGGAGCTGTTCGGCGCGCGCCACGTCAACGTCCGCCCGCTGTCCGGCGAGAACTGTACGAACATCGTCATCCACGCGGTCCTCGAGCGCGGCGGCACGTTCTACCACCTCGACATGCACGACGGCGGCCACTTCGCGGCCCACAGCGTCGCCGGGCGCCTGACCGACCGCCGCCGGCGCCTCCCGTACGACGCCGACGACGCCACGATCGACCTGGAGGGCTGCGCCCGCGCCTTCGCCGCCGAGCCGCCCGACGTCATCTACCTCGACGCCTCGATGGTGCTCTTCCCGCACCCGCTCGCCGCCCTGCGCGAGCTGGCGGGACCGGACGCGATCATCGTCTACGACGCCTCGCAGGTGCTCGGGCTCATCGCCGGGGGCGCCTTCCAGGACCCGCTGCGCGAGGGCGCCGACATCCTCTCGGGCAGCACCCACAAGTCGCTGCCGGGGCCCCAGAAGGGGGTGATCATGACGAACCGCGACGACGTGGCGGCGCGGGTCGAGGCGACGATCTTCCCCGGGCACGTGTCGAACTTCCACCTCCACCACGTGGCCGCGCTCGCGATCACCCTGGCGGAGGCGCAGGCGTACGGGCGGGACTACGCGCGCCAGACCCTGGCCAACGCCCACGCCCTCGGCAGCGAGCTCGGCCGCCTCGGCCTGCGCGTGCAGGGCGGTGCGCGCGTGACGGCCTCGCACCAGGTGTGGCTCGACGTGGCGCCCCACGCCACGTCGGACGCCGCCGTCGACCGGCTGCACGAGGCGAACCTCATCGCCAACGTCAACCTCATCCCCTCGCTGCGCGCCAAGGGCCTGCGGCTGGGCACGCCCGAGGTGACGCGCCTCGGCATGCGCGAGGGGGAGATGCGCGAGTTGGCGTCCCTGGTCCACGCCACCCTGACGGGGACCCTGCCCGTCGAGCGCGTCCGGGAGCGGGTGACGGCGATCGCCCGGCGCTTCCGCGAGGTGCACTACTGCGCGCCGGCGCCCGCCCTGGCGTGAGCCGGATCGAGCGCGGGCTCGGCGCTCCGGCCGGCGCCGAGGTCGCGCGCGCGGTCGACCTCATCGTCACCGACGACTGGACGACGCCCGCCCTCGAGGCGCCGTTGGCCGCGCTGGGGACCCGACGCGTGGCGGCGCCGGTGGTCTTGGTGCACGACCACACCCGGCCGCCGGGGGCCTACGAGGGCGCCGATCGGGCACGGGTGGAAGCGCTCCGCGCGCGGCGCGACGCCTTCGCCCTCCGCTTCGGCGTGGAGGTGATCGACGGTCTCGGCATCCAGCACCACGTGCTGCACGAGCTGGGTCGGGTTCGCCCGGGCATGCTCGTGCTCGGCAACGACTCGCACGCGCCGACCCTCGGCGCCTACGGCGCCGTCGCCATCGCCGCCCAGCCGACGACCATCGCGGCCGCGATGCACACGGGCCGGATCGTCATGCGCGTGCCGGACACCGTGCGCATCCGCCTGGAGGGGCGCCTGGGTCCGGGCGTGACGGCGCGCGACGCCGCCCTCGAGCTCCGGCGGCGAGTCGGCGCGCGGGCGAACGGCCCACGCACCACCGGCCGGGCGCTCGAGTTCGAGGGTCCGGGCGTCGCCACGCTGAGCATGGCCGAGCGCGCCGTCATCGCCAACGTCGCCCCAGAGCTGGCCGCGGTGACCGCGTCGTTCCCGGTCGACGGCGAGCCCGACGACGACCCGCACGGCGAGGCCGCCGGCCTCGTGCTCGACCTGGCCGCGGTCCGGCCGGCCGTCGCGCCCGCCGGCGGCGAGATCGCCAGCGTGGCGAGCCTCCCGCGCACGCGCGTCGACCGCGTCTTCGTGGGCACCTGCGCGGGCGGCACCTTCGAGGAGATCGTGGCCTTCGCCGACGCCCTCGGAGCGCGCGCGGCCGTGCCGACGGTCGTGGCGCCGGCCAGCGCCGCCATCGAGGCGCGCCTGCGCCGCGCCGGCGTGCTGGCACGCCTGGAGGCCGCCGGCGCGCAGCTGCTCCCGCCCGGCTGCGGCCCATGCTTCGGCTTCGGCGTCGGCCGGCTGGGCGACGGCGAGGTCGCCGTCACCACCGGGAACCGCAACGGCGTGGGACGCATGGGCTCGCCGACCTCGCGGGTGCACCTCGCCGCGGGCGCGACCGCCGGCGAGGCGGCCCGCAGTGGCTGGCTCGGGACGGAGGCGGCGCAGCCGGATCGCGCGCGCGCCGGCGACGGGCGCACCGGTGTCGTGTGGCCCCGCCGCGGCAACGTCGTGCGCCTCGTGGGCACCGTCACCACGGACGACCTCACGCCGTCGTTCGTGCCCGGCGTCGGCGCCAGCAGCGACACGGATCCCGCCGTGCTGCGCCGGCTGCTCCTGGCCCACGTCGCGCCGGAGGCCGCCGAGCGCGACCTCCGTGGCGCCGTGCTCGTCGCCGGCCACGACTTCGGCAGCGGCAGCAACCGGGCGTCGGCGGTTCGGGCCCTGCGGCTCGCCGGCGTGGCGGCCGTCGTCGCGCGCAGCGCCTCCCCGCTCTACGCGGCCGGCGCGCGCGACGAGGGGCTCGTGCTCGTCGAGCTCGACGACGACGACTTCCACGCGGCGGCGGGCCCGGACGCGCGGGTCGAGGTCGACCTCGACGCCGGCCGCGTCGTCGTCGACGGGCGTGCCTTTCCCGTGCCCGCGGCGACGCCGTACGAGCGGGCGGTGCGCGCGGCCGGCGGCGTGGTGGCGTACTTGCGGGCGCTGGGTTGAGGCGCGATCGTGGCGTTCGGATCGTGCGGCGTCGCCCCGGAGGTCAGTCGCTCTCCCACGGCCACGCCGCCGGCGCCACCGCCAGGCCGACCGCCTTCGGTCCCGTGTGCACGGCCAGCGCGGCGCCGATGGGCGCGGCGGCGCTCCAGGGCACCGGGTGCTCGCGGCGCAGCGCCTCCAGCAGCCGCTCGGCGTCGGCCACGTCCTCGCCGTACACGAGCGCGACGCGCAGCGGCGTCCCCGAGCCGTAGCGGGCCGTGATCTGCGCGGCGATCTCGTCGATCGCCTTGGGCCACGAGCGGGCGCGGGCCGCGTTGACGTAGGTGCCGGTGGTCTTGTCGACTTGGACGATGGGCTTGAGGTTCATCAGGCCGCCGAGCGCGGCCTGCACCCGCCCGATGCGACCGCCGCGGCGCAGGTACGCCAGCGTGTCGATCGTGAAGAAGAGCTCGGTCTCGGCGTGCACGCGGCGCATCCAATCGAGCGCGGTGTCCAGGTCGAGGTCGCGCTCGCGCGCGGTCATCGCGGCGTGCACGGCGAAGGCCTGAGCGGCCGACAGGGTGCGGCAGTCGTGCAGGGTGATCTGCGCGTCGGGCGCGAGCGCTCTAGCCTGGTCGGCGGCGTTCATGCTGCCGGAGAGCCCGCTGGAGATCGTGACCACCAGCAGCGGCCGCGCCGCCTCGCGGTACAGCGCCGCGAACTCCTCCGGCGAGGGCTGGCTGGTGGTGGGGTGCGGGTCGCCCGCGCGCAGGCGTGCGAAGAACGCGTCGCGCGGCAACGCGTTCGCGAGGAAGCTCTCGGGCCCGAAGTTGAGCGTGAAGGGCGCGTAGGGGACGTCGTTCAGCAGCTCGCCGTAGGCGTCGAGTCCGCCGTCGGTGATGACGTCGAACACCGGCCCGCCATCAGCGGTGTCGGATGCCATGGGAACACCTCGCCTTCACGCCATTATCGACGAAGGCGGCCATGCGAGGGCGAGGTGCCGGCCGCCGGATCGGCCAGAACCGACTCAGTCGGCCGCGGCACCGTCCCACACGGCGCTCGCCACGACGTCGGCGTCGTCCACCAGCTTGCCGACGGCGATGCCGCGGTAGGCGTTGCCCGCGAGGTGCAGGCCCCCGAAGCGGGCCAGGCGGCCCTCGATGCGCGCGAGGCGGGCCTGGTGCCCGATGACGTACTGCGGGATGCCGCGCTTCTGGCGGCCCACCCACGTCCGCAGCGGGGCGCCCGCGAGGCCCCACGCGCGGTCGACGGCGTCGAGCGCGATGGCCTCGACCTCGGCGTCGCTGCGCGCGTCGAAGGCCGGGTCGTCGACGCCGCCCATGATCGCGCGGACGAGCACGGTGCCGTCCGGCGCCCGCCCGGGGAACACGTTGGACTCGATCAGGGTCCCCAGGACGCGCAGGGCCTCGGTGGGTGCCACGAGGAAGCCGAAGCCGTCGGGCGGCGTGCGCAACGCGTCGTGTGCGAAGGCCAGCGCCACCATGCCGATGGGCGCGTTGGGGATGCCCTCGAGCTCGCGCGCGGCCTCGGCGTCGAGGGGCGCCAGCAGGCCCGCGGCCGCGGCGGGATGCAGGGCCAGCACCACCGCGTCGAACGGGCGCTCGTCGCCGCCGGCGGCGCGCAGACGGAAGCCGCCGGCGGCGTCCGCCGAGAGGGCGGTCGCCGCCGTGCCCAGCCGCATGGCGTCGCCGAGATCGTCGGCGAGGCGGTCCACGATCGTGCGCATGCCCCCGCGGAAGCTCCAGGTGGTCTTGCGCTCGCGCATGCGCGTTCGCATGCCGGCCAGGCCCGCGACGACCAGCGAGCCGTGGTCGCGCTCCATCTCGCGCATGATCGGGAAGGCGGCGTCGACGGAGAGCTCGTGGGCGTCGCCGCCGTAGACGCCGCGCACCATCGTGCCGAGCAGGACCTCGGCGGCCTCGGGCCCGATGTGGCGGGCGGCGTAGTCGTACACCGACTCCTCGTCGCCGGCACGGTGCGTGAGGAAGGGCTCGGCCAGCACCCGCAGGCGGCCCTCGGGCGACATCGGCGCGAAGTTCAGGAGCGAGATGGGGTCGCTCGGCAGCAGGTGCAGCCGGCCGCCGTGGAAGACGTAGCGGCGGTTGGCGGCGGGGTCGGCGTGCACCTGCTCGGCCTGCAGGCCGAGGCGCGCCAGCAGGTCGGCGGTGGGACCGACGCCGGTGCGGAAGGCGTTCGCGGCCCACTCGACGACGAAGCCGTCCTCGCGCGTGGTGTGCAGCTGCCCGCCGGGCCGGTCGGCTGCGTCCCACACCTCGAGCTCGACGCCGCGCCCGCGCTCCGCCGCGTTCCGGCGGATGGCGTGGGCGGCCGTCAGGCCGCCGAGGCCCGCGCCGACGACCACGACACGCAGGGGCCGGCTCACACGAACAGCGTCTGCGCGCCCGCCGAGAGCTCCATGAACTCGGTCGCGCCGATCACGGCCTCGACCCCGTCGTGGAGGTCCTCGAGCTTCAGCTTCAGCATGTCCGCCGACATGCGGCAGGCCCACAGGTGCCCGCCGGCGGCGACGATGTGATCGAGCATCTCCGGGACGGTCGGCACGTCGAGGTCGGCCATCTGGCGCCGCATCATGCGCGTCGCCAGCGCCTGCATCCCGGGCAGCGCGGCCGCCAGGGCGGGCATGTGGCTGGCCGGGTTGCCGATGGCCGTGAACTGCAGATTCGCCATCGTCTTCTTGCGGATGATCTCGTAGCCCCAGAAGGTGAAGAAGAGGTGCGTCTCGATGCCCTCGCCGAGCGCGGCGTTGGCCAGGATGAGGCCGGGGTACGCCATGTCGAGCGAGCCCTGGGAGCAGATGATGCAGAGCTTGCGGCCGCCGTCGACGTCGTCGTCGAAGGTCGGCACCGGGCGATCGCTGGTCATGCGGACCTCCTGCGGCGTCACACGCAGCCGACGGGCTTGGGCACGCCGGCGACGTACGCCATCTTCTTGGCGGGCTTCTTGGGGAACAGGGCGAACAGCCGCTTGGTGTCGAAGCCGCCCGAGGCGCTCACGCGCCGCAGCGTGGGGGTGGTGCCGCGCTCCTGGTAGTCGCGGCGCACGAAGCGCAACACGGTCAGCCGCTCCTCGTCGAGCTGGATGCCGATGTCGGCCGCCAGGGCGGCGGCCACGCCCTCGTCCCACTCGTCGAACTCGGTGAGGAAGCCCTCGTCGTTGACGTGCACCGGCCTGCCGGCGATGGTGGCGAGCATGTCGCGGCCCCTCCCTTCGGCGCCGTACTCAGCGCATGTTCTGCAGGGTCTTGAGCAGCAGAACGATCGTGTCGCCGATGTTCTTCACGCCGTCGCGGTCGAAGGTGCGCATGACGCGGTCGAGGACGCCCGCGCCGGCGCCCAGCACCTCGCCGTAGCCGCGGCCCTCGAGGTCGCCGAGCTTCGCGTCCGCGCGCTCCAGCGCCTGGGTGACGATCGGCGTCATGTCGCGCACGAGTTCGTCGATCGCCTCCCAGCGCTCGCGCGAGCGCCGGCTCTCGGCGGCGATCTCGTCGAGCTGCACGGCCATGCGCGCGAGCTGCGCCTGCAGCGCCGCGACGTCGGCGGCCGAGGGGGTCGGCGCCGTCGCGCCGGTCGGCGTCGTCGCGTCGGTCGGCGTCGTCGCGTCGGTCGGCGTCGTCGCGTCGGTCGGCGCGTTCGCGGCAGGCTGCGCAGAGGCGCTCACGACGCCGCCCCTTCGAGTCGAGGCTCGGCGTCCGAGCGGGGGGCCCCCGAGGGGATCGGCAGGTCGCGGCCCCGCAGCAGCAGGTGCCAGTAGGCCCACTTGAACATCATCTTCCCCACGTGGTTCATCGTGGTCTCCTCGAGCCCGGAGAAGGGGCCGACCGCGCTCAGTGGGTAGCGGCCGGGCGACGGCTGCGTCGCGTAGTCGAAGTCGAGCAGCAGCGCCTTGCCGCCGCCGGTCTCCACGAAGCAGTTGACGCGGCCGTCGTAGGCGTGGGTCATCGGGAGCCCCCGAGCGTGCTGGACGAAGTTCTCGACGAACGACGCGAGCGCGAGGTGGACGGCGGAGCCCGCCTTCGAGGTCGGCGCGTCGTTCGCGTCGCCGAGCGCGAACACGTTGGGGTAGCGGCGCGACTGCAGCGTGCCCGGGTCGACCGAGACGTGCTGCAGCTCGTCGCCGAGGCCGCACTCCGCGATCGCGTCGGCGCCCATGTTCACCGGCACCGTCACCAGCAGGTCGAAGGGCACGGCGCGCTCGTCGTACGACACGAGCGCCTGGGCGTCCGCGTCGATGCGCTCGACGACGAAGTCGGTCTCGACCGCGATGCCGCGCGCCGCCAGCAGGCCCGCGAGGCGCTCGGCGGCGGCCGGGGTGGTGAAGGCGCCGTCGAGCGGCGTGACGTAGACCAGTTCGACGCGGTCGCGGACACCGCGGTCGCGGAAGTGGGCGTCGGCGAGGAAGAGGAACTCGAGGGGCGCCACCGGGCACTTGACCGGCAGCTCGCTGACGTGCGCCACCAGACGGCCGCCGTCGAACCCGGCCAGCGCGTCGCGCAGCGCCTCCGCGCCCGGGAGCGTGTAGAACTCGTGGACGCTGCGCCGCCAGGCGTCCCCGAGCATGCCGGGCGTCTGGTCGGGGCGCGGCGACGTGCCGGTCGCGACGATCAACTCGTCGTAGGCGAGCACCGTGCCATCGGCGAGCGTCACCGCGCGGCCCTCGGGGTCGATGGCGGCGATCTCGCCGAGGACGAGGTCGACGCCCTCCGGGAGGTAGCGGCTGCGGGGCCGGACGACGTCGGCGCGGTCGTACACGCCGAACGGCACGAACAGGTAGCCGGGCTGGTAGTGGTGCTCGTCGTCGCGGTCGACGACGGTGATGCGCCACTCGGACGCGGGCAGGCGGGGCCGCAGCTTGGCGACCGCCATCGTCCCGGCCGTCCCGGCTCCGAGCACGAGTAGGTGTTTCACGCGGGCCTCCCGGCGCGCCGCGAAGGGGCGGGCGCCGCGTGCACGCTATGACACCCCCTGGGTGAGGGCGCGGGGGGAACGTCCCTGCGCCGACACGGAGACGTTCGATCGTGTCTGGATCGGCATTCGCCCACCGGTCGGGCATAAGGTAAGAGTTCTTGCCTTATGGCGATTCGCATGGAGTGGGGGTTCTACGGCCGTGCCCGGGAGTTACAGGAACTCCGTGAGATCCTGGGGCGGAAGCGCTGGTTCTTCGCCCGGATCACGGGGCGTCGTCGGATCGGCAAGACGACGCTCGTCCAGCAGGCGCTGCGAGCGAGCCCCGGTAGAAGGGTCTTCTACGTGCAGGTTCCCGACTCGGCGCCGGCCGGGGTCCTGTCCGCCGTTCGGGACGCGATGGACACGTTCGACGTGCCGCACGAGACACACCCGAGACCCGACAGTCTGTTGGCCCTGGCGCAGACCATCGAGGGGCTCGTCGAGAGCGGTTACGTGGTCGCGATGGACGAGTTCCAGTACTTCAGCCGGAAGCATCTCGCCGGATTCACGTCGTACCTGCGGGCCGTCGTAGACGGGCTAGCAGCCAGAGCCTCGGCCGTACCGGGACTGGGCGATCGAGCTCGCCGCCATCGCACCGAGCATCGACGCCTCGACCCGCCGAGATCTCGCCAGAGCGGGCGTGTTGCCTCAGGACCTCGGCGATCTCACGGCAGACCTCTAGCGTTGGGATGGGCCATGGAGCACCGTCCAGCGACGATCCCCGGTCGTGCCCGTCGACGGCGAGGCGCCCGGACCCCACGGTCCGGGCGCCGAAACGGATGATGCGGGCTGGAGGTTCTCAGGCCAGATCGAACCGATCCAGTTCCATCACCTTGGTCCACGCCTTCACGAAGTCGCGGACGAACTTCTCGCGGGCGTCGTCGCTGGCGTAGACCTCGGCCAGCGCGCGCAGCTCGGAGTTCGAGCCGAACACCAGGTCGACGCGGGTGCCGGTCCAGCGCACCTCGCCCGTCTGGCGGTCGTGGGCCGAGAACACGTCCTCGCCCTCCCCCTGCGGGGCCCAGGCGACGCCCATGTCGAGCAGGTTGACGAAGAAGTCGTTCGTCAGTACGCCGGGCCGATCGGTGAACACGCCGTGTTGGCTGCCGCCGGCGTTGGCGCCGAGGGCGCGCAGGCCGCCGACGAGCACGGTCATCTCGGG
Organism: Trueperaceae bacterium; assembly: GCA_019429025.1. Classification (GTDB taxonomy): domain Bacteria; phylum Deinococcota; class Deinococci; order Deinococcales; family Trueperaceae; genus JAABTL01. The sequence continues at coordinate 10,872 of JAHYJQ010000021.1, forward strand.
CGCCGTGAGGGTGAGCAGCTGCGCCTTGTCGATCAGCAGCTCCTCGGCCGAGATCGTGTACTTCGTCTTGAGGTAGTTGCGGAAGCCGTCGGCGACGGGTTCGAGGGGCTCGAAGGCCTCGGCGTCGGTCTGCTCCTGCGAGGCGTCGGTGCGGCCGGGCGCGAAGGGCACCGTGACGTCGAAGCCGGCTTCCTGGGCGGCCTTCTCGATCGCGGCGTCGCCGGCCAGCACGATGAGGTCGGCCAGCGAGACGCGCTTGCCGTCCGACCGGTCCGCTTTGAGATCGCGCTGGATGCCCTCGAGGACGCCCAGCACCTTGGCGATCCGCTCGGGGTCGTTGCCGGCCCAGTCCTTCTGGGGCGCGAGCCGGATGCGTGCGCCGTTGGCGCCGCCGCGCTTGTCGGAGCCGCGGAAGGTGGACGCGGAGGCCCAGGCGGTGAACACCAGGTCCTGCACGGACAGGCCCGAGGCGAGCACCGTCGCCTTGAGCGCGGCGACGTCGGCCTCGTCGACGAGCGGGTGATCGACGGCCGGCACCGGGTCCTGCCAGATGAGCTCCTCGGCCGGCACCTCGGGTCCGAGGTAGCGGGCGCGTGGGCCCATGTCGCGGTGCGTGAGCTTGAACCAGGCGCGCGCGAAGGCGTCGGCGAACTCCTCCGGGTGCTGGTGGAAGCGCCGCGAGATCTTCTCGTAGATCGGGTCCATGCGCATCGCCATGTCGGCGGTGGACATCATCGGGGCGTGGCGCTTGGTGGGGTCGTGCGCGTCGGGGACCAGCGTGGCGGCGGCGGGGTCGGTGGGGCGCCACTGCCAGGCGCCGGCCGGGCTCTTGTGGACCTCCCACTCGTAACCGAAGAGCATGTCGAAGTAGCCCATGTCCCACTTGGTGGGGTTGGGCGTCCAGGCGCCCTCGAGGCCGCTGGTGATCGTGTCGCCGGCCTTGCCGCTGCCGTACGTGTTGCGCCAGCCGAGGCCCATCTCGTGCAGCGGGGCGGCCTCGGGCTCGGGGCCGACGTGCGCGGCGCTGGCGGCGCCGTGGGTCTTGCCGAAGGTGTGGCCGCCGGCGGTCAGGGCGACCGTCTCCTCGTCGTTCATCGCCATGCGCGCGAAGGTCTCGCGGATGTCCTTGGCGGAGGCGAGCGGGTCCGGCTCGCCGTTGGGACCCTCGGGGTTGACGTAGATCAGGCCCATCTGCACCGCGGCGAGGGGGTTCTCCAGCTCGCGCTCGCCCTCGTAGCGGGCGTCGCCCAACCACTCGGCCTCCTTGCCCCAGTAGACGTCCTTCTCGGGCTCGTAGACGTCCGCGCGGCCGCCGCCGAAGCCGAAGGTCTCGAAGCCCATCGACTCGAGCGCCACGTTGCCCGCCAGCACCATGAGGTCGGCCCACGAGATCGCCTTGCCGTACTTGCGCTTGATGGGCCACAGCAGCCGGCGCGCCTTGTCGAGGTTGGCGTTGTCCGGCCAGCTGTTGAGGGGCGCGAAGCGCTGCGTGCCGGTCGAGGCGCCGCCGCGGCCGTCGCCGGTGCGGTAGGTGCCGGCGCTGTGCCACGCCATGCGGATGAAGAGCCCGCCGTAGTGGCCGTAGTCCGCCGGCCACCACTCCTGCGAGTCGGTCATGAGCGCGTGCAGGTCGCGCTTGACGGCCGCCAGGTCGAGCTCGGCGAAGGCCTTCGCGTAGTCGAAGTCCGGGTCCATCGGGTCAGACAGGCTCGAGTGCTGCCGGAGGACGTCGAGGTTGAGCGCCTTCGGCCACCAGTCGCGGTTCGACCGGCTGCCGGCGGTGGTGCTGCCGTGCACCGGGCACTTGCTGGCTTCGCTCACGGTTGCTCCAATCGTGCCCCGCCCGCCTGCGCGACCGCTGCCTGCCGAACGGGGGTGCGGGTGGGAGGCGCCGGCGGGGCCGGTCGCCTCGGGCGCAACCAGGATACGGGCTGGCGGCGCGGGGGTGGGTGAGCTGGGAGCGCCGCCCGGCGCCCGAACGCCGCGGTAACGTCACGGCACAGCGTAGCCACCAGGCGACGCGCGGTCCGACGACGCCCCCCGCGGGCCAGGGAGGATCCCATGAGCGACTGGAAGGCCTACCTCGACCGAGAGCAACCCCGCTTCGTCGACGAGTTCCTCGACTTCTGCCGCATCCCGAGCATCTCGAGCCTCCCCGAGCACGCCGACGACGTCCGCCGCGCCGCGCGCTGGGTCGCCGGGCGCGTCGCGGCGGCGGGCATGGAGCACGTCGAGATCCTGGAGACCGGCGGGCACCCGATGGTGACCGCCGACCACCTGCACGCGCCGGGCAAGCCGACCGTCCTGATCTACGGGCACTTCGACACGCAGCCCGTCGACCCGCTCGCGCTGTGGGAGGCGGACCCCTTCGACCCGCAGGTCCGCGACGGGCGCGTCTACGCGCGCGGCGCCTCCGACGACAAGGGCGGGATGTTCGCGCCGATCCTCGCGGTCGAGGCGCTGCTGCAGAGCGAGGGGACGCTGCCCGTCAACGTCAAGTTCTTCTTCGAGGGGCAGGAGGAGATCGGCAGTCCCACGATGGGCCCGTTCGTGGCGGCGAACCGCGAGCGATTCGCCTGCGACCTGGTGGTCAGCGCCGACGGCGGGCAGTGGGCCGAGGACCAGCCCTCGCTCGCGCTGGCGTTCAAGGGGCTCTGCGCCGTGCAGATCGACGTCAAGGGCGCCTACCGCGACCTCCACTCCGGCATGTACGGCGGCGCGGTCGCCAACCCGATCCACGCGCTCGCCCACATCCTCGCCAGCATGCGCGGCGCCGACGGCAAGATCCTGATCGACGGCTTCTACGACGACGTCCGCGACCTGACCGCCGACGACCGCGCGCGCATCGCCGCGGTCGACTTCGACGAGGCGCGCTACATGCGGGACCTGCAGGTCGACGCCCTCTACGGCGAGCCCGGCTACACGACGCTCGAGCGGGCCTGGGCGCGCCCGACGCTCGAGGTCAACGGCATCTGGGGCGGCTTCCAGGGCGACGGCGTCAAGACCGTGCTGCCGAACGTGGCGCACGCCAAGATCACCTGCCGCCTGGTGGCGAACCAGACGCCCGTGACCATCGCCGACGCGATCGAGGCGCACGTGCACAAGGTCGCCCCGCCCGGCGTCCGCGTCACGGTGCAGAAGCCCGCGAACTCGGCGATGCCGTACGAGATGCCCTTCGACCACCCCGGCAACGTCGCCGCGGCGGCCGTGCACCGCCGGCTCTACGGCAAGGAGCCGTACTTCGTCCGCGTCGGCGGCAGCATCCCCGTGGTGGGCATGTTCCAGGAGGCGCTCGGGGCCTACACCGTCGGGTTCGCCTTCGGCCTCGACGACGAGAACATCCACGCGCCCAACGAGTTCTACCGGCTCTCCAGCCTGCGGCGCGGCCAGGAGGCGTACGCGCTGCTGCTGCACGAGCTCGCGAGCCTGAGCTGAACTCGGGGCCCAGGCGTTACCGTGGGGGCGGACCCGCCCCGGAGGTGCCCCATGCCCGATCCCGCCCGTCCCGACCGCGTCCGCTGGGGGGTGCTCGGCGCCGCCCGCATCGCACGCGAGAAGGTCGTCCCCGCGATGCTCAAGGCCGAGAACGTCGAGGTGGTGGCGATCGCCTCGCGCAGCGAGGCCGCCGCGCGCGCCGCCGCCGACGCGCTGCGGATCCCCTGCGCGCATGGCAGCTACGAGGCGCTGCTCGCCGACCCTGGCGTCGACGCCGTCTACGTGCCGCTGCCGAACCACCTGCACGTCGACTGGTCCATCCGTGCGCTGCAGGCCGGCAAGCACGTGCTGTGCGAGAAGCCGCTCGGCATGGACGCCGCCGACGTCCGGCGCCTCATGGAGGCGGCGGCCGCCCACCCGCGCTACAAGGTCATGGAGGCGTTCATGTACCGCTTCCACCCGCAGTGGGTGACCGCCAAGCGGCTGGTCGACGAGGGCGCCATCGGCCGGCTCGTCACCGTCCACTCGCACTTCAGCTACGTCAAGTACGACCCGGAGAACATCCGCAACCAGCCCGAGGCCGGCGGCGGCGGCCTGCGCGACATCGGCACCTACGACGTCTCGCTGGCCCGCTTCCTGTTCGGAGGCGAGCCGCTGCGGGTGGTGGCGACCGTCGACGTCGACCCCGAACTGGGCATCGACCGGCTGGTGAGCGCCATCCTCGACTTCGGCGAGGGCCGCACCGCCACCTTCACCTGCGGGACGCAGCACCAGGCCTACCAGCGGGCGCACGCGTACGGCAGCGAGGGCCGCATCGAGCTCGAGATCCCCTTCAACGCGCCGCAGGACGGCCCCTGCCGGCTGTGGCACGAGACGGCGGCGGGCGTCCAGCAGACCACCTTCGACCGCGTCGACCAGTACACGTTGCAGGCGGAGGCCTTCTCGCGCGCCGTGCTCGACGACAAGCCGGTCCCGACGCCGCTCGCCGACGCGCTCGCCAACCAGCGCGTGCTCGACGCGATCCTCGAGAGCGGGCGCAGCGGGGGGTGGGTGGAGGTCGGGGGCGACTGATCCGCGACGCCGGCCGCTCGCGTGCCGCGGAGCCATCGCCCGCGGGCGCAGGAACCCCGCCGAGGGCGCAGATCGGGTGCTACAATCGTTCGATCTTCGAAGCGGTGCTGCCCCGAGGTGGTGGGTCCACATGCGTCATGCCGTCCGCAGGTCCCTTTGGCTGGTCGTCCTCCCGCTCCTCCTGCTCGGCTGCCCCGCGCCGAGCGCCGGCCCATCGATCACCGTCACCTCGCACGTGGACGGCCAACGGGTGTTCGGCAGCCGCAACATCACGCTGGCCGGCACGGCCCAGGGCGTCGACGAGGTCCGGGTGCTGTACAACGGCACGGAGGTCGACGAGGTGCCCGTGACGGCCGGCGCCTTCGCCATCGGCCTCGTCCTGGGCGACAACGCCAGCGACCTGCGGGTCGAGACGCTGGACGGTCTCGTGGGCGTCGACCTCGAGCTCGTGTTCCCAGCGGTCGACGCGTGGACCTTCCGTCCCGCCGACGTGGTCGTCGGCCAACCCAGCAAGACCGCGGTCGAGACCGGCCTGTCCGCAACGAGGCTCGGCGGCAACGCCTCCGCCACGGGCCTCTTCGTGAACGGCATCCTCTACCTGCCCGACCCGGCGAACCATCGGATCCTGGGCTACCTGGGGCTCCCCGAGAGCGACGGCGCGGCGGCGGACTTCGTCCTCGGTCAGTCGTCGTTCGGCGCGAACGCCTACAACGACGACGACCAGGACGGCTCCCCCGACGCGGTGCCGACGGCCCGCACCCTGCGTAGCCCAACGGGGGTGGCGTCCGACGGCACGCGGCTCTTCGTCGCCGACGGCGCCAACCGCCGGGTGCTGATCTTCGAGCAGCTGCCGACCACCGACTTCGCCGCCGCCGACGTCGTGGTGGGGCAGGCGTCGATGGACGCCGCCGCCTACAGCGCCTGCAGCCTCGACGCCCCCATCTTCTTCGCCCGCCGCGTCGCGGTCGGCGGGGGGAAACTGCTCGTGACGGACGAGGCCGGCCATCGGGTCCTGGTCTGGACCACCATCCCCACGACGAACGGTGCGGAACCGGACCTCGTGCTCGGCCAGCCGCGGAGCGGGGCCACGTGCGAGCCCAACGACGCCAACCAGGACGGCGTCAGCGGTGACCGCAGTGCCCGAACCCTGAACTACCCGCAGGACGTGTGGACCGACGGGAACCGGTTGCTGGTCGCCGACACCAACAACGCCCGGGTCCTGCTGTGGCAGGCATTCCCGACCGTCAGCTTCGCGCCCGCCGACGTGGTGATCGGCCAGGCGTCGATGACCGAGCGCGTTACCGACGTGAGCGCCACCTCCGTGGGCATGGTGGAGGGCGTCGCCTCGAACGGCAACCAGATCGCCATCGCCGACTACGCTGCGAGCCGCGTGCTCGTCTACAACGCCTTCCCCACCGTGAACGGCGCGGCGGCGAGCCGGGTGCTGGGACAGTCCAACTTCTTCGCCTTCACGCCCAACGACGCCAACCAGGACGGCGTTCAAGACGCCACGCCGTCGGCGCGCACGCTGAACCGGCCCGAGGGCGTGTGGATGGGCGAGGGCGTGCTGCTGGTCAGCGATACGAGCAACCGGAGGTACCTGCTGTTCGTCGACTGAGAAGCTGTCCGCGTCGGGCGTCGCCGACCGCTGCCGCGCCACCAGCACCGTGGTCTTCCGCCAGCCTGGTGCGGGCGGCGGGGGCGTCGACCGCGAGCTCGGCGTCGACCGGCTGGTGAGCGTGGTCTTCGACGGGCGCCTGGCCGACACGGACCCGACGACGCACACCGACGGTACTTCGGTGATCAAGGGATGTTCGACGCTCCGAGCCGAGCGCGGGCTCGTGGTGAGGCCGAGGCCGGGGCGATCTCCGCCGACTGCTGTCCCTACGCGCGAGCGCCCGGCCAACTCGCCGGGCGCTCGCGCATCGTTGGGGCCCCAACCACGGGTGGGAGGTCCGTCTGGGGCGCCTCTCGGATGCCGCCATCGCGCGATCTTCGAGGCGGTCCTGGGCGCCCTCGAGGTCCCGTGGAGCGGTGCGCCCGTCGGCGGCGTCAGTCGGGGCGCCGGTGCCGGACGAAGCCGTCGTACGAACGTAGGTCTCGCAGCCAGTCGGCGTCCGCCGTCGAGGGCCAAGCGACCCTCGCGGGGGCGGGCGTGCCGGTGCTGGGCCGCGACCGGCGCCACCGTGCAGGAGGCAGGGGGTCGTGTTCGGGCATCAGTCCTCGCGCGGCGGCAGGGACAGGAGTTCCTCTTCGGTGATCGCGAGGTACACGCGCACTTCGGTCAGGTCGGTGCTGCGGTGGATGACGAGTTGTTCGATGGGTATCGCGACGGTTCGGGTGCCGATGATGCCGAGGAAGCCGCCGACGTCGATGAGGGCTGCGACCATCCGTCCGTCGTTCGCGAGCTCGACGTCCTTGATGTCGGCCACGCGCACGTTGTGGCGGTCGTAGACTTCGGCGTTGCGGAGGTCGTCGACGGTGATCGCCGCCGTCTCGACCCTGCCGAACCCTGCGACGGCGTCGACCGATCCGACGCGGCCGACCGGTTCGCCGACGCCGACCTCGCCCATGTACGGTATGTATTCGGGGGCGGTTTCGAGTTGGCCGCGGGTTGCGTTGAGGACGACGAATACGGCGTCGGTGCCGGCCCGTTCGACGATGGTCAGCGCCGGCATGGCGACCATGACCCTGCGCGCACCGATGCCGAGGAAGCCGCCGATGTCGGCCAGGATGCCTACGATGGCGCCGTCGCTGCCGATGACGAGGTCGCCGATGCGGGCGACTTGCTCCCACTCGGGCGGCAGTTCGTCGACGCGAGCGAGGGTCACGGGCGTCGGGCTCACGTACAGGTCAGCACCCATCAGGTCGGATGCGAGGAGGTCGTGCGGTCCGCCGAACTCCACGAAGGCGCCGCTTGCGAGGGGGTCGGTCTGAGCGAGCACGGGGGCGAGACCCACGAGTAGGCTCGCGAGGGCGATCTTGACGAGTTGTGCCATTGGACACCTTCACGCGCCGACGGCGCGTCTTCACGCCAACCCGCTTACCGGGGTGGAACCACATGGTACGACCCGCCCGGCGGCGTCTCTCCCTCGTTCGTCACAGGGGCACGGCCCGGCCCTCCGATCCCCGGGCGACCCGGTGCGGGTCGTTCCCGTGCCGTGCAGCACGCGCGCCTGGCGTCGGTGTGCGCCGTGCACCGCGCCGGCGCGGGACGGGGCCTATCGTGAGGCGAAGCGCCAACCTGGTGCCTCCGTGGTGCCGCCACGATCGGACGCGGTCCCTCTCCGAGAGGGGTGTCTTTCATGCTCATGACCATCGCGATCGTCCTGCTCGTGCTCTGGCTGCTCGGCCTCGTCACCGGAACCACGCTGGGTGGGTTCATCTACGTGCTGCTGGTGATCGCCGTCGTGCTCTTCCTCGTCCAGGTCATCACCGGCCGTCGCGTCACGTAGCCGCCGGCGCCTGCCGGTGCCGCACCCCCAGCACCGCGATCTTGGTGCTGTGCGGGAACGGCGCCGGGTCGACCGGCGGTTCGCCGAAGCGCGTCTCGGCGTAGCCGGTGACGTCCGGCGGGACGTCGATCAGGTCCTCTAAGGTCACCCAGCCGCCGGCGCAGAGTGCCTCGAGCTCGCCCATGAGCGCGGCGCCGCTGAGGAACAGCGCGTTGTTGACGACGACCAGCGCGCCGCCGCCGCGCACGAGCGGGCGCACCTTGTTGACGAGCCGCGTGGTGTCGCGGCTGAGGTCGAGCTCGCCGCGCGGGGTGCTGGAGAAGAACGGCGGGTCGAGGATCGCGACGTCGAAGCGCTCGCCGCGCAGCTTGGCGCCGCGCACGAAGCTGAAGAAGTCGCGCGCCACGAAGTCGCGCGCGTCGACCGGCAGGCCGTTGAGCGCGGTCGACGCCCGCGCGACGTCGAGGAAGCGGGGGTTGAGGTCGGTCTGCAGCACCCGCGCGGCCCCGCCCGCGAGGGCGGCCACACCGAGGCTGCCGGTGTAGGCGAAGGTGTTGAGCACCGTCTTGCCCTCGGCGTGGTCGAGGAGCCAGCGGCGCAGCTCGCGGGTGTCGAGGTAGAAGCCGGCGTCCTGGTTGAGCAGCGGGTCGACGGCGTAGCGCACGCCGTGCTCGGCGACCTGCGTGTCGGGGCCTGCGCACCCCGGCGCCCGGAAGGCGACGCGCCCGCGGCGTGCCTCGTAGAGGCCCTCGCGCTCCTTGACGACGATCGTCGCCAGCCACGGCAGCCGCGCGCGCAGGGTCTCGAGCACCACGCCCAGGTCGGCGTCTTCAGGTTCCCCGTGGCGGTAGACGACGGCGGTGCGCCCGTAGGCGTCGATCACCCAGCGCGGGTCGCCCTCGAGGTGGCCGTTGAACAGCCGGAACGCGGTCTCGTGCGCGGCGTCGACGAGGTGCGCGCGGGCGACCAGGGCCGCGGCGAGGCGGGGGAGCGGCTCCGTACCGGGCATGGGGCGATCATCGCATCGGAGGGTCCCCGTAGAGTGGACGCATGCGCAAGCTGGCCACCTGGCTCACGCTCTTCGCCCTCACGGGTGGCGTAGGCGCCCAACTGGAACCCGTGGGATCCCTGTTCGGTCCCGTCTCCGTGCTTACCGTCATCGACGGGGACACGCTCGTGCTCGAGTCGAACCTCGGCCCGCGCACGGTGCGTCTCATCGGCATCGACGCGCCGGAGACGAGTCACCCGGAACGCGGGCGCGATCCCTACGGCCCAGAGGCGAGGGCCTTCGTGGCCGCTTTGCTGCCCGAGGGGACGCCCGTGTGGGTGGAACTCGACCTCGGCGTGAACGACGCCTTCGGCCGCCTCCTGGCGTACCTCTACGTCGAGGACCCCGATGGGACCTGGGTGGTGGAGGGTCGCCCTGCGGCGCAGGTCAACCTCGCCATCGCCGAGGCGGGTTTCGCGGCCGAGCTGACGATCGAGCCCAACTCCACCTACGCCGACCTCTACCGTGATGCCGTGGCGTCCGCCCGTGAGGCCGGGCGCGGCATGTGGGCGCCGGGAGAAGCCGCCACGGACCATCTCGCCGCCCTGCCCGAGGGTCCGATCGTCATCCACTGCGCCCTGTACGACCCTGCGACCCCCAACGACGAGGACGGCGAGTGGGTCTCGCTGCTCATCCGAGAGCCCGTCGACACGCGCGGTTACTACCTCTACGACGAGGGCTCGAGGTCGACGTTCCGGTTGCCGCCGGGGATCCAGGAGCCGGGTGCGTTGCGTGTCGGCAACCCCGGTCAGGGCGTGTGGAACAACGGCGGCGACGTCATCTACCTCAAGCGTGGCGACGCGATCGTCGACCAGTGGGACTACCGCGATCGGCTGGCCCCCGAGGGGGTCGTCATCTGTCGCGACGAGGAGTGAGGGCCGCCGCCCCGAGACCGCCGCCGCTTGCTCAAACGACCGGCGCGAGGTCGAGGACGGTCAGCTCGGCCGGGCAGTTGATCCGCACCGGCAGGCTCGACACGCCGAGACCGCGCGACACGTAGCCGCGCGCGGGCCCCTCGACCCAGCCGGCGAGGAAGCGGTCGCCGTACTGCGAGGAGGTGTAGAGCGCGCCGACGCCGGGCAGCACCACCTGGCCGCCGTGGGTGTGCCCCGACAGCGTCAGGCCGACGTCGAGCGGGACGGTGGGGAGCACGTCGGGGTTGTGCGAGAGGAGCAGGGTGGCGCCCACCGCTGGCCGGTCGGCGAGCGTGGCCTCCAGGTCGGGACGGCCGACGCGGAAGTCGTCGAGCCCGGCCACGTGGAGGTCGTCGCGCACGGCGACGCCGCGGTTGACGAGGACGTCGATGCCGGCCGCGCGCAGCGCCGCGGCGAACGACGCCATCCCGCGCAAGCGCGCGCGGTCGTGGTTGCCCCACACGGCCAGCACCCCGAGCGGCGCCCGCAGGCGGGCGAGCTCGGCGACGAGGGTCTCGTCGCCGTCGGCGCCCGGGCGCTGGTCGACCAGGTCGCCCCCGAGGAGGACGACATCGGGCGACTCGGCGAGCGCGGCGTCGACCCACGCGCGCACCGACGCCGTGCGGACGTACTGCCCGTGGTGGAGGTCGGTGAGCCAGGCGATGCGCAGCGGCTCGCGCAGGCCCGCGAGCCCGGCCCGGACCCGCACCACGTCGAAGCCGTAGGTGCCCGAGACCTGGGCCACGGACCACCCCGTCGCGCCGGTCGCGGCGACCGCGGCCGCGTAGGTGAGGAAGCGTCGG
>JAHYJQ010000368.1 GCA_019429025.1 Trueperaceae bacterium
CACGCCCCACCCCCGCCAGGCTCGGAACGCATGTCGTAAATCGATATGCTAAGCTGCTTCGGTAGCATCATGCCAACGATCAAGGATGTGGCAAAACTTGCGGGCGTATCGACGGCGACGGTGTCGAACGTCTTGTCCGGCCGCCGGCCCGTGAGCGCTCCGCTCGCCGATCAGGTGCGCCGGGCCGTGGACGCGCTCGGCTACCAGCCGAACACGGTCGCCCGCAGCTTGCGCGACCAACGCACCCACACGATCGGCGTCTCCGTTCCTGACATCACCAACCCCTTCTTCAACGGCGTCGTGCGCGCCATCGACATCGCTGCCCACGCCGCCGGTTACCAGGTGCTGCTGGTGTCGAACAACGAGCGGCCCGAGGTCGAGCGCCAGCGCGTCGACACCCTGGTGGCGCGCCAGGTCGACGGCTTGGTCATCGCGCCCCGCGACGACGACGTCGCCTACGCCGACGACTTGCGCCGCCGCCGCCTCCCCACCGTCTTCCTCGACCGCGGCAGCCCCACGCTTCCCTTCGACCTCGTCGCCGTCGACAACGTCGCCGCGGCCCAAGCCGCCACCCGCTTCCTCGTCGGGCTCGGGCACCGGCGGATCGCGGCGCTGGCCACCTCGACCGAGCTGCGCAACATCCGCGAGCGGCTCACTGGCTTCCGCCAGGCGCTGCGCGACGCCGGGCTGTCCGTGGACGAGCGGCTGGTCGCCACCCCCGGCCTCGAAGCCCGCGACGCGGTCCCCGCCGCGCGCGCGCTACTGACCGTCGACCCGCCACCCACGGCCGTGTTCTGCCTCACGAACACCATGGCGCTGCACGCCATGCGCGCCATCCACGCCCTCGGGCTGGACGTCCCCCGCCAGGTGTCGCTGCTCTCATTCGACGAGGTCGACTGGGCCTCGGCGATGGAGCCGGAGCTGACGACCGTGGCGCAGCCGCTCACCGACCTCGGACGCAGTGCGTTCGACGTCCTCAAGGCGCGCATGGACGGCGACGATGCGCCCTTCGTCCGCCTCGCCCTCTCCTGTCAGCTCATCCCCCGCGGCTCAACCGCCGCGCCACCCACCCAGGTCGCGGCCGACCCCCGCGACCCCTGACCCAGGAGGTCACCCCATGCCCCGATTCGGAGCCCACGCGTTCATCTGGCGGTCGGAGTGGACGCCCGCCGCCGCCCGCGACGTCATCGAGGCGGCCGCCGCCGCCGAGCTCGACTTCGTCGAGATCCCCCTGCTGCGCCCCGACGCCTTCGACGCCGAGGGCACGCGCGCCCTACTCGAGGCGAACGGCATCGGCGCCACCTGCTCCCTCGGGCTGCCGCCTGACGCCACCCTGCCGGACGACCCGGCCGCGGCCGAGCGCTTTCTCCACCACGCCGTCGGCCGCGTGGCGGCGGTCGGCTCACCGGCGCTGTCCGGCGTGATCTACGGCACGCTCGGCACCCTCGTCGGCCGCCCACCCACTGACGCCGACTACGACGTCATCGCGGCCAGCCTGAGGCGCGTCGCTCGCGACGCGGCCAAGGTCGGGGTTGCGCTCGGCATCGAGCCAGTGAACCGCTACGAGACCTACCTGGTCAACACGGCCGCCCAGGGCGTCGATCTCATCGAGCGAATCGGCGAGCCCAACGTGTTCCTGCACCTCGACACCTACCACATGAACATCGAGGAGCGGGGCTTCGATGCGCCGATCGTGGCGGCCGGCCAGCACGTGCGCTACATGCACCTGTCGGAGAGCGACCGCGGCACGCCGGGCCTGGGCAACGTCGACTGGAACGGCGTGTTCGAGGGGCTCGCCGCCATCGGCTACGATGGCGACCTGGTCATGGAGTCGTTCGTCGCAGTGAACCCCGACATCGCCCGCGCCACCTGCATGTGGCGCGACGTGATCGGCGATCCCGACACGCTGGTGCGCGACGGGTTGGCGTTCCTGCGCGACGGGGCGCGGCGGCACGGGTTGCTGGGCGATCATTGACGAGAGAACCGGTCACTGCCGTCTGGCCGCATCCGAGTAGCATGAAGAGCCCATCATCTGGTGTGCCCGCGCATGCACGTTGCGGCTTCCACGCCGCGTCGGGTTCGCTCCCGAACACTCGGGAGTTAGCCTGAAGTTGAACCGTTGATTCATTGAGTTTGGTCGTTGGGGGGCGGGTTCGTTGCCGTTTTGGGCTTGCGCGTGTAGTCACTAATCGGTCTTGTCACTTTGGTCTGCGTGTGCTATCCTATCGGCATGGTTGAGCGTCGGAGTGGTGTGCATGTGGTTACGACGGTGCGGAAGTACAAGGATCGGGAGTACCGCGCGCACCTGCTGCGGCACTCGTACCGCGAGGACGGCAAGGTCAAGAAGGAGACTCTGGGGAACATCACCGTCTTGGGTGACGAGCTGGTGGCGGTGGTGCGCGCGGGTCTGCAGGGGAAACAGGTGGGGGTGATCGACGCGCTGCTGCCGCCGGTGCGCTCGCGGCCACATGGGCACGTGCGGGCGATCGCGCGGACGATGGAGCGGTTGGGGTTCGCTCGCTTGTTGGCGTCGAGGTCGTCGCGCGAACGGTCGATCATCCAGGCGCTCGTGGCGCAGCGGGTGTTGAGTCCGGGCAGCAAGCTCGCGTGCACCAGGAAGTGGCACGCGAGTAGTGTCGCGGACGTGTTCGGTGTCGCGGACGTGCGCGTCGATGAGGTGTTCGACGCCATGGACTGGCTCTCCGCTCGGCAGGCCGCGATCGAGGGTCGGCTCGCGAAGCGGCACCTCACGGCGGGCACGCCGCTATTGTTCGACTTGAGCAGCAGCTACGTGGAGGGGAAGCACAACGAGCTC
>JAHYJQ010000369.1 GCA_019429025.1 Trueperaceae bacterium
GCTCGTCGGGCTCGGCCGTACCGGCTACCGGCTGGACGTCGTCACGCCGGCGGCCGGCGCCAACCTCTTCCGCGGCACGGAGGCGGCGGCCGGCGAGTGGTGGTACCCCCTCGGCGTCGCGGTCGAGGCCGTGCCCGCCAAGGTCGACGGCGTCGATCGCACGGGCTACCGCGTGACGAAGACCGACCCGGAGTCCTACGCGCGGCTGCAGCAGATCGTCGAGTTGCGGCCCGACCTCACCTACGTGCTGGCCCTGGCGTGGCGCGGCGACGGCGACCTGCGACCCGGGCTCGACGGGTGGGGCCGTGTGGATGGCACGGACCAGGTGGTCAACTTGGGCGCGACGATGCGCGGCGACGCCTGGGTGGTCGCCAGCGTCGGGCCGCTCGCCGTGCTCGGCTCAGGAACCAGCGCGCTCCCCGACGGCTGGACGCGCGGCCACGTGGCGTTCCGCTACGAGGGCGAAGGACCGCTGATCTGGTACGTGGGCGCCGTGCCCGACCGCTCGGACGCGACCGGCGTCGCGACCACCTTCGCGGAGTTCCAGCTCATCGAGGGCGACGCCTGGCTGCCCTACCTGCCCAACGAGGCCGACGTCCGCCTGACGGACCTGCGGACCACGCGGCTACCGCTGTGGCGGCAGGCGCTCGAGGCGATCTCGGCGCGACCCTGGCTCGGCTGGGGCCCCGGGGGCTACGTGGCCGCCGCGCAGGCGCTGCGCCCCGACGATGCGCGCTACCGCCCCCTCCTCGCGCACGCCCACAGCCTCGTCCTCGACACCTGGGTCGAGCGCGGGGTCGTCGGCCTGCTCGGCCTGCTGCTGCTGGGCGGCGTGATGACGCTGCGCATGCTGCAGCAGCGCGACCGGGCCATGGCGGTGGTGCTGGCCGGCGTGGCGCTGCTGAGCGTCTTCGACACCACCCTGCTCAACGGCGCGATGATCTACCCGCTCGCGGCCGTGCTCGGCTGGCGGGCGGTGGGAAGCCGCGCCCCCGCTCGAGCTGAGACCGGCGCCGGCAGCGCGGCCGCGGTGCGCCTCGCCCTCGCCGCGACCGACGTCGCCGTAGCGGCGGCCGGCCTGGTGGTCGGCATCGCGCTGACGGGCGCCCGCGACCCATCGGTTGCGGCCTGGACGCCCGCGCTGGCGTACGCCACCCTGCTGTGGCCTGCCTTCGCGTGGCTGACGGGCGCCTACCCCGGCTACGGGCGCGCCCTGCGCGACGACCTCGCGGGGGCCGTGCGCAGCTCCCTGAGCGCCAGCGTCACCCTCGGCTTCGCCGTCCTCGTGCTCCCCGCTGCCCTGCCGATCGGACCGGGCGCGGTGTGGGTCGCCGCCCTCGTCACCGTGCTGCTGTCGCCGTTCGCCCGCCTGCTCGCCAAGCAGGGGCTGCGGGTCGCGCGCCTGTGGGGGCGGCCGGTGGCCATCGTCGGGACCGGGCCGGGCGCCGCGCGGGTCGCGCGCCACCTCCTCGACCACGAGGGCATCGGCCTGCATCCGGTCGCCGCCTTCGGCGACGGCGACTGGGACCTGCCGGCCCTGCCGGTGACGGGGAGCCTCGACCAGGTGTGGGAGCGCGTTCGCGCGCTGCGCATCCAGCACCTCATCGTCGCCCCCGAGGCGGCCGACCGCGTCGGCTTCGACGAGGTGCTGCAGCGCGCCGAGCGCGCCGTGCGCTACGTCCAGTTCGTCCCCGACCTGCACGGCATCCCGGCCTCGTCGGTGCGGGCGACGCCGCTGGGGACCACGCTCGGGCTCGAGGTCCGCAACCAGCTCGCCTCGGGCGCGAACCGGGCCCTCAAGCGGATCACCGACCTGCTCGGCTCCACGCTGCTGCTCATCGCGCTGGGCCCCGCCCTGCTGGCGATCGCGGCGTGGATCCGGCGCGACTCCCCGGGGCCGGCCCTGTACCTCGCGCCCCGCGTGGGCCGCTACGGCCGGACCTTCGCGTGCGTCAAGTTCCGCAGCATGCACGTCGACGCCGAGGCACGCCTGCAGCAGCTGCTGGCGCACGACGAGCGCCTGCGCGACGAGTACGAGCGCTTCCACAAGCTGGAGGACGACCCGCGCGTGACCCGGGCCGGACGCGTCCTGCGCAAGCTGTCGCTCGACGAGTTCCCGCAGCTGATCAACGTGTTCCTCGGCCAGATGAGCCTCGTCGGGCCGCGGCCCTACCTCGTGCGCGAGCTCGACGAGATGGGGCCCGAGCGCGAACTCATCTTCCTGGCGCGGCCGGGCATGACGGGCTACTGGCAGACCGAGGGCCGCAACGACGTCACCTTCGAGGAGCGCCAGGCGATGGAGGCGGCCTACGTGCGCAATTGGTCGATCTGGTGGGACGCGGAGATCATGCTGCGAACGCCCGTCGTGCTGCTCGACCGGACCGGGAAGTGAGCGCCCCCCTGCTGATCACCGGCGCCACCGGCCGCCTCGGCCGCGAGCTGACGCCCCTCCTGCCCGGCGCCCTCGCCCCCGCCCGCGCCGACCTCGACGTCACCGACGCGGACGCCGTGCTCGCCTACCTCCGCACCCACCGCCCGGCCACGGTCCTCCACGCCGCCGGCTACACCGACGTCCCCGGCGCCGAGCGCGAGCCCGAGGCCTGCTGGCGCGTCAACGTGCTTGGCACGCGCCACGTGGCCGATGCCTGTGCGGCGACGGGCGCCACCCTCGTCCACGTCTCGACGGACTACGTCTTCTGGGGCGACGCGGACCCCGAGCGCGCGGCCCGCGGCGGCTACCGCGAGGACGACCCGACGGGACCCGTGCGCAACCGCTACGCGCTCAGCAAGCTGGCGGCGGAG
>JAHYJQ010000370.1 GCA_019429025.1 Trueperaceae bacterium
ACCGCCTCACCTCGAACGCCCTCGGGACGCTCCCAGCGAGCGTCCCGAGTCACGTCGGGGTCGAGGCCCCGAGGCCCAAGCGCACCTCGATGCGCCGCGGGCGGTCGCCGGGTTGCAGGGGCACGCGGACGACCTCGCCTGCCGTCCACGCCACGGGCTCACCATCGATCGTCACCGCCGCCACGCCACGCATCACCCGATCCGGGTTCGTCACCTCCACCGTCAGCTGGACGCCAGACTGCCGCAACTCCACGCTGAACCCCGGCCAGTCGGCCGCGATGCACGGGTCGATCTCGAGCCGGTCGCCGCGCAGGCGCAGGCCCAGCACGCGCTCGATGCCGAAGCGGTAGAGCCAGCCGGCGGCGCCGGTGTACCAGGTCCAGCCGCCGCGGCCCACGAAGGGCTCGGCGCCGTAGACGTCGGCGGCGACCACGTAGGGCTCGACGCGGTAGCGCTCGGCGTCCTCTGCGGTGGCGGCGCGCGTGGCGCCGGAGAGCGAGCGCAGCAGCTCGACGGCGGCGTCGCCGTCGCCCAGGTCGGCCATGGCCCAGGCGCCCCACACGGCGCCGTGGGTGTACTGGCCGCCGTTCTCGCGCACGCCGGGCGGGTAGGCGCGGATGTAGCCCGGGTCGGGCCCCTCGCGGTCGAACGGGGGCGTGAGCAGGAGCAGTAGGCCGTCGTCGCGGCGCCACAGGTGCCGGCGTGCCGAGGCCATGCTGGCCTCGGCGCGCACGGGGTCGCTGGCGCCGGAGAGGACCGACCAGGCCTGGGCGATGAGGTCGATGCGGGCCTCGGCGCGCGCGTGGCTGCCGATGGGGCTGCCGTCGTCGTGGAACGCGCGCAGGTACCAGTCGCCGTCCCAGGCGTGGCGCTCGAGGGCGGCGGCAAGCTCGGCGCGACGGGCGCGGTAGCGGGCGGCGCGGTCCATGACGCGCGCGGGCTCGGCGGTGGCGCGCTGCGCGTCGAGGCGCGCGGGGTCGTCGGCCAGCGTGGGTTCGGCGCCGCCGGTCACGCCGCCGCCCGCCGCCCACTCGCACAGCCGCGCCCCGTCCTCGAGCACCGCGCACAGGAACCAGCCGAGCCACACGCTCTCGCCGCGGCCCTCGAGGCCGAGGCGGTTCATGCCGTCGTTCCAGTCGCCGCCGCCGATGAGCGGCAGGCCGTGGGGGCCGCGGGTGTCGCCGCGCTCGAGCGCGCGGAGGCAGTGGTCGAGCAGCGTGCCGTCGCGGTCGCCGGGGCCGTAGTGGTCGAAGCGCTCGACCTCGCCCTCGGCCAGCGGCGGCGCGTGCAGGTAGGGCACCCGCTCCGCCAGCACGGCCGCGTCGCCGGTGCGTTCGAGGTAGCGGGTGCAGGCCCAGGGCAGCCACAGCAGGTCGTCGGAGTAGCGGGTGCGGACGCCGGCGCCGGTGTCGGGGTGCCACCAGTGCAGCACGTCGCCCTCCTCGAACTGGCGGGCGGCGGCCCGCAGCAGCTGGGCGCGCGCCAGGGCGGGATCGAGCGGCGCGAGGTTGGTGGCGTCCTGCAACTGGTCGCGGAAGCCAAAGGCGCCGCTCGACTGGTAGAGCGCGCTGCGGCCCCACAGGCGGCAGGCGAGCGCCTGGTAGGGGAGCCAGTGGTTGAGCGCGTGGTCGAGAGCCGGGTCGGGGGTGCGCACGACGATGTGGCCGAGGCGTTCGCGCCAGCCGTCGCGGACGCGCGCGAGCGAGGCGGCGGCCTCCGCGGGGTCGCGGAAGCGGCGCGCCAGCTCCAGCGCCGCCGCGCGGTCGTCGCCCAGGCCGAGGACGAAGTGCAGCGTGGTCTCGCCGCCGGGCTCCAGGTCGACGTGCACCTGCAGCGCGGCGCACGGGTCGACGCCGGCACGCACCGTGCCCGACAGGCCGACGCACCGCAGCCCGGCCGGGTCGGCGGGGTCGAGGTCGGGCCCGAGGAACTCGCGCCGGTCGGTGGTGAGGCCGTGCGGCGGCCGGCTGGAGGTGAGGAAGGCGACGCCGTCGTTCGCCATCGGCCCGAGCAGGGTGCGGGCCAGCAGCGTGCCCGTGTCCGCGTCGTAGTCGGGGACGAGGAAGGGGGCCTGCCGGCCGCGGAGGACGCCGAGCAGCCACTCGACGTAGCCGGTGACGGTGAGCCGCCGTGGGCGGTCCCAGCGGTCGCGCAGCCGCAGCGTCATGAGCTTGACGGGCTCGTCGGGGTCGACGAACAGGGTCAGCTCGTGCTCGAGGCCGTGGCCGTGGTGGGTGAAGGTGGTGACGCCGGCGCCGTGGCGCACGCGGTAGGCGGCGCCCGTGCCCGCCGGCGCCGGGGTCGGCGACCACACCTCGCCCGTCTCCTCGTCGCGCAGGTACAGCGCCTCCCCGCCGGGGTCGCGGACCGGGTCGTTGGCCCAGGGTGTCAGGCGCCGCTCGCCGCTGTTGGCGCCCCAAGTCGTCGCGCTGCCGCGCTCGCTGACGAGGAAGCCGAAGCGCTCGTTGGCGATCACGTTGATCCAGGGGGCCGGCGTGGCGCGGCCGGGCTCGAGGTGGAGCACGACGTCGGACGCGTCGCCCACGCCCACGTCCAGCAGGTCGCCCGCGTAGCCGCCGAAACCGCCGAACGTCCGGCGAGGCGCGGCCCGGGCGGCGTCCTTCGGTGGCGGCAGAGGAGCCATCGCTGCGACCGCCGCCAACGGCCCCGGCACCGGCACGAACGCCGGCAGCGGCGCGGGGCGCGCGGCGGCGCGGGCGAGCTGCTCGCGGAGCGGCGGGCCGTCGGCGTCCAGCACCACGGCGGCCGCGGCCAGCAGGGGCGGCAGGCCGGCGCCCACCC
>JAHYJQ010000022.1 GCA_019429025.1 Trueperaceae bacterium
GGTCGCGGGCGGTGACCCGGCCGATGCCGGTGCTGGCGCCGGTGATCAGGGCCACGGGCGGTTGCGGATGCGCATGGTTCGTCACGCCAACGATCGTACGGCCGGACGGCCCGCCCACTCGGTCGGCGGGGCCACGGTCACGCCAGCGGTCCGCCACCGGGGCCACACCCGGACACCGCGACGGCCGCTCAGAAATCGTCCGGGAACTCGAGCTTCGGTCGCCGCGGGGCGTCCGCGCCTTCTGGTCGCGCGCGGTCCTCGCCGCGCTCTGCGACCTCGGGCTCCTTCGTCGCCGCGCGGCCGCCGCCTTTGGGCAGGCGCGCCCACAGCGCGCCGAGCGGGGTGGCGTCGGTGGCGGGCCTCTCCGCCGGCGCGATCGGCTCGGCCTCGTTCGCGGCGGCGGGAGGCAGCGCATTCGAGGTCGCCTCCGGCAGCTCGAACACGGCGTTGCGTTCGTCGCTCGCCAGGCGCTTGGCCGCGGCCGTCGCCTGTTCCATCGGCGCGACCTTGAAGCGCGACACCCAGGGCTCCCACACCAGCTCGGCACGGTGGCGATGAAGCTTCTGCCGGGGCGCGGCGGCATAGCAGTACACGTCGAGCCAGCCGTCGCCCGAGAGGCCGAGCGGCACCCGCACCCCGAGCTCCAGCGCGCCCAGCGGCGGCACGACCGCCTCGAGTTCCGCCACCCGGGGGGCGCCGCGCGACTCCTGCCGCAACGCCACCTCGAGCACCTGCACGGGGTAACGGCTGAGGTTCGAGAGCGTCATCGTCAGTCGCCCCGCGACCGCCGCACCGGGATCGCCCCCGCGCCGCCGGCGGCGCGGGGTGGCCTGCGGTCCCGCCTCCGGCACGACCTCGCCCTGCGTGATCAACAGCTGTGGCGGGCGCACCTCGAGCGGCGGCGGGCGGCGCCGGCGCAGGGCGGCCAGCAGCAGCAGCGCGAACAGCGCCAGCAGCCACGGGCCCAGCGCAGGCGGCCACGAGGCCTCGGCGGCGACGTCGCTCCACCACGTCCAGGCCGCCTCGCCGAAGGTGGCGGCGGTTTCGAGGATGCGACGAACGGTGGTCTCCAAGGACCGCCTCCCAGGTCGGGCCGGCGCCCGACGACCCCAGGATACGTGGCGGCGGCGCGTCCGGGGCGCGTTCGCGGCACGCCTGCTAGCCTCGGGGGGTGAGCAAGGAACCGCGGCCCGACGTTGCCGCCGTGCGCGAACCCGACGACGCGACCGCGCTGTGGTCGCCCACGGTCCTGACGACCGACGACGGCAGCCCGGCCCTGTGGAGCCCGCGCTACGGCCAGGCGTTCCGCTCGCAACGCGGGGCCCATGCCGAGGCGAACCACGTCTTCGCCGCGGGCTCGGGCGCGGCGGCGCGCCTCGCCGCCGGCCTGACCACGCGCGTCCTGGAGGTCGGCCTCGGGGCGGCGAACAACCTGGCGTGCACGGCGGCCGCGGCACTCGCGGCGGGCACGCCGCTGCACTACCGCGCGTGGGAGCCGGAGCCACTCCCCGCGGCCGCGCTGCGGCTGGCCGGCCTCGGCGCGATCGCACCGGCGCCCTTCGTCGCCGCCCTGCTCGCCGCCCGCGACGCCTGGGGCGCCCTAGCGCCGGGCGACGTGCGGCGCTGGCGCTTCGCGACGGTCGAGCTCGAGCTCATCGTGGCGCCGATCGACAGGCTGCTCGACGCGGCCTTCGCGGCCGACGCCGCGCGGCGCCTGCGCGCCGCGCGCGCTGCCGACGGCGCGGCGACGACCGCGGCCGACGCGCCCTTCGACGCGATCTACCTCGACCCCTTCTCGCCCGAGGTCAACCCCGACCCCTGGCGCCCCGAGGTCCTGGCGGCGCTCGCCGCGCGGCTGGCGCCGGGCGGCGCGTTGGTGAGCTACAGCGTTCGCGGCAGCGTCCGGCGCGCGCTGGCCGACGCGGGCCTGGACGTCCGCAAGGTCGCGGGCCCGCCCGGCGGCAAGCGCGAGGTGCTGCACGCCGGCCGGCCCGGGGGCCCGCGTGACGAGACGGCCGGGGCGGCGGGGTGAGAGACGGGGTCCACGCACCCGTCGGCGGCGAGCCCGGCGCCCGCACCGCCGTCGTGGGCGGCGGCGTGATGGGGGCGTCGCTCGCGCGCGCCTTCGCGCGCGCCGGGCACGCCGTGACCTGGTGGGCGCAGGAACTCGGCGACGCCGCCTCCGGGGTGCCCGTCGCGCTCCTCAACCCCTACCGCGGGCGCAGCGGCCGCGCCCACCCGGACGACCTCGCGGCCCTGCGCGTCACCTGGCGCTGGGCCGCGGAGCTGCGCGCCGCCGGCCTGGCGTCGGGCGCCCACCGCAGCGGCGTGCTGCGCCTGGCCGACGGCCCGCGCCAGGCCCGCGCCTTCGCCAAGGTGCCCGGCCTGCGGCCGCTCGCCGGCGACGCGCTGCCGCTGCCGTTCCGCTCCGCGCACGGTGGCGCCTGGGCGGCCGACGGCGGCTGGATCGACCCGCGCGCGTGGCTCGCCGCGCTCGCGGCCGACGCCGAGGCGTGCGGGGCGACCCGCGAGCGGCAGCGGATCGCGGCCCTCGAGCGCGCGGACGCGCGCCGCTGGCGGCTGATCGCCGAGGGCGGCGGAAGCTCGCTCCACGACCGCGTCTTCCTCGCGACCGGTGCGGCCGCCTGGCCGGCGGGCTGGGTCCGGGCCCTGGACGGGCCGCCCGCGTTCGAGCGCTTGGCGGGCGACGTCTTCCCCACCCGGCTGCCGGCCCCTTCCGTGCCCTTGGCCGGGGCGAGCTACGTCGGCCCGGTCGTCGACGGGGGGTGCGTCGCCACCGCCGCCATCGGCGGGCACCACCGGCCCCCGGGACCCGCCCCCGACGACGCCGCGCGCAGGCTGGTCGCCACCCTGAGCTGGGCGTGGCCGGCGCTCGCGGAGGCGGGGGTGCACGGCGACGCCGCCTGGTGGGGCGTGCGGGCACACGGCGAGGGCAACCGGCCGCAGCTACGCGAGGTCGCGCCGGGCGCCTGGTGGGTCGGCGCGCTGGCGGGCCGGGGGTTCCTGGCGGCCGCAGCCGTGGCCGAGGCCGCCGTCACCACCGTCGCCGCTCGCTAGGCGGCGCGGCGCCGGCGGGTGGCGCGGCGACCGCCCACGGCGCGGCGGCGACCCGCAACCGGCGGCCCGTCGGCGTCAGTCGGCGCGCCCCGCGAAGCCCGTGCAGTGGACGACGGGCACGCCGGGGTAGCGCGGCAGGTCGGGGTGGTCGCAGCGCAGGAACAGGGCGCCACGCGCGCTGGCGATCACGCGGGCGTGCCGGCAGGCTACGCAGGCGCCGCCGCGGGCGGCCCTGGCGAGAAGGGCGAGGTCGGCGGCGTCGGTCGGGCCGCGGTCGGCGGTGTCGGTCAGGCCGCGGTCGGCGGTTTGGCGGGCCCGAGGAGCTGATCGGCCAGGGCCCGCAGGCGGGCGCCGTCGAAGGGCCGCGGCCCCTCGCTCAGGCCGTGCCCGCCCTCGGCGAGCGTCAGCTTGCGGTAGGCGTGCGACTCGTACGGGTGCACCACGACCTCCTTGAAGACGGCGTGGCGCGGGCTGGCGTTGAGCAGGAGCACCGGGTGGCCGTCGGGCCGCGAGAGGCTGGCGCTCATCACGATCGTCGGCAGGTCGTAGGGCCGCTCCATCCGGTAGATGTAGTCCGGGAAGTCGGCCTCCTTCTGGAAGATGACGTCGTCGCGTTCGCTGGCGTAGGTGCGCATCTCGTCGAGCAGCGCGGCCCACGCGCGGTAGAAGGCCTTGTCGCGGTCGCTCATGCCGCCCAGTGTAGCGCGGGACGCCGCCCCGCTGCCGCCGTCACACCGTCACCCGCAGCTCGGTGAGGTAGCGAAACACGTTCTTCGGCTGGAAGCGGTGCTCGCCGTCCGCGAGCGCGAGCCGCGGGAAGCGCCGGAGCAGCGCCCCCAGCGCTACCCCGAGCTCGAGCCGCGCCAGCGGCGCGCCGATGCAGTAGTGCAGGCCGAGCCCGAAGGCGAGGTGCGGGTTGGGGTGCCGGCGCACGTCGAAGCGCTCCGGGTCGGCGAACACCTCGGGATCGCGGTTGGCGGCCGCGTAGTAGAGGCACAGCCGGGTGCCCTTCGGCCATTCGTGGCCCGCGTACGACATGTCCTCGAGGACGTAGCGCTCGAAGAACTGCAACGGCGTGTCGTAGCGCATCATCTCCTCGATCGCGCTCTGCAGCAGCGCCGGGTCTTCGCGGACCGCGCGCGCCTGCTCGGGGTGCCGCAGGAGCGCCAGCATGCCGTTGCCGCTGACGTTCACGACGGCCTCGTGCCCGGCGTTGAGGAACAGGATGGCGTTGGCGACCACCTCGCCCTCGGTCAGCCGCTCCGGGTCCGCGTCGTGGACGGCGACCATGCGCGAGATGAGGTCGTCCGCGGGCGCCCGCCGCTTGACGGCCATGAGCTCGCGCACGAAGCCGGCGAACGCGTCGGCGGCGGCCACGGCGGCGGCCTCCATGGCGGGCGTGCGCTCCGGCTCGAACATGCCGATGATCGCCTTCGACCACGGCAGCAGGCGATGGCGGTCCGCCTCGTCGACCCCGAGGAGCTCGGCGATGACCGTGACCGGGATCGGCTCGGCGAAGTCCTTGACGAGATCGAAGCCGCCGTCGCCGCGGGTCTCGAGGCCGGCGAGCAGCCCCTCGACCAGCGCCTCGATGCGCGAGCGCAGCGCCCGCACGTGGCGCGGGGTGAACACGTCGTGGACCACCTGCTTGACGCGGGTGTGGTCCGGCGGCTCGATCTCCAGCAGCGACCCGGCCTGGATCGCGTCGAAGGCGGCGTGCGCCGGGTTGGCCGGCGGCCGCTCCTCGGCCGGCGTCAGATGGTGCATGACGCGGCCGAGCCGGCGGTCGCGGAGCAGCGCGTCGACGTCGCGATGGCGGGTGACGATCCACTTCCCCCAGCCCGGGTACCAGGCGATCGGCGCCTCGGCGCGCAGCCGCGCGTACGTCGGGTAGGGGTCCTGTAGGAAGGCAGGGTCGGTGGGGCGGAACAGGTCACCGGTCGTGGGCGCGGGCATGGCGCCATCGTACGTGGCGCGCGAACGCGGGGGCCGGCGCCGTCGCCCCCACGAGCCGGCGCCCCGGCGACGCGGCGGTATGCTGGGCGGCCGTGGCGAGCGACCCCCTCCTCGATCCCCTCAACGACGCCCAGCGGCAAGCCGTCATGCACGCGACGGGCCCCGCGCTGGTGGTCGCCGGCGCCGGCTCGGGCAAGACCCGCACCGTCGTCCACCGCATCGCCTACCTCATGCGCGAGCACGCCGTGCGGCCGCACGAGGTGCTGGCCGTCACGTTCACCAACAAGGCGGCGGGCGAGCTGCGCGAACGCGTCGCGGAGCTCATCGGGCCGCCGGCCCGCGACCTGTGGGTCGCCACCTTCCACTCCGCCTGCCTGCGCGTGCTGCGGACCTACGGCGCCCATGTCGGCCTGGAGCGCGGCTTCGGCATCTACGACGACGGCGACCAGCTCGACGTCCTCAAGGACGTCCTGCAGTCCGTCCGCGGCCTGGAGGACGGCAACCCGCGGGCGCTGCGGTCGGTGATCGACCGCGCCAAGTCGAACCTGTGGTCGCCCGAGGCGTTCGAGGAGGCGGCCGCGAAGGCCTGGGGCCGCGAGGTCAGCGGCCTGCCGATCGAGCTCGTCGCGGAGGTGTTCGCCCGCTACCAGGCGAGGCTGCGGCAGGCGAACGCGGTCGACTTCAACGACATCCTCGGCCGCACGGTCGAGCTGTTCGACGTCGCGCCCGAGGTGCTCGAACGGGTGCAGCAGCGCGCGGTGTTCGTCCACGTCGACGAGTACCAGGACACCAACGCCGCCCAGTATCGGCTCACCCAGCAGCTCGCCGGCGAGCGCCGCAACCTGGTCGCCGTCGGCGACCCGGACCAGTCGATCTACGCCTTCCGCGGCGCCGACCTGCGCAACATCCTCGACTTCCAGCGCGACTACCAGGACGCCGCCGTGTACCGGCTAGAGACCAACTACCGCTCAGTCGGCTCGGTGCTCAAGCTGGCGAACGCCCTCATCGAGCAGAACCAGGGGCGGCTGGAGAAGGTGCTGCGGCCGGCCAAGGGCGACGGCGAGCCCGTCGCGCTGTTCCGCGCCAACGACCACCGGGCCGAGGCCGACTTCGTCGCCCGCGAGGTCGAGGCCTGGCTCGGCCAGGGCGGCAGCTACGACGGCGTGGCGGTGCTCTACCGCACCAACGCGCAGTCGCGGGTGCTGGAGGAGTCGCTGCGCAAGGCGGGGATCCCGGCGAAGATCGTCGGCGGCGTCGGCTTCTACGAGCGCCGGGAGGTCAAGGACGTGCTGTCGTACGCCCGGGCCGCCCTCAACCCCGCCGACGACGTCAGCTGGCGCCGCATCCTGGCGCGACCCAAGCGCGGCATCGGCCGCACCACCGAGGACGCGCTGGTGGCGTGGGCGGCCCGCAAGGGGACCCGCTTCTCCGACGCGGTCCAGCAAGCCGAGGAGGTCGTGCCCGGCACCGGCGCGGTGGCGCGGCTGCGCGACTTCGCCGCGCTCATGGACGACCTGGCCGAGGCGGCCGCGACCCTCTCCGCCACCGCGTTCCTCAAGGCGGTGCTGGACCAGAGCGGCTACCTGCAGGCGCTGCGCGACGAGGGCAGTTTCGAGGCCCGCGGGCGCATGGAGAATCTCGACGAGCTCATCTCCGCGGTCGCCGAGTGGGAGGACGCGTCCGGCGGCGGCATCGGCGACTTCCTCGACGAGGCCGCGCTGCTCGCCAGCGTCGACGACCGCGCGGTCGCGGCCGCCAACGACGACGTGCCGGCGTCGTCCGTGACGCTGATGACGCTGCACAACGCCAAGGGGCTCGAGTTCCCCTTGGTGTTGCTCGTCGGCCTCGAGGAGGGCCTGATCCCCCACCGCTCGGCGAGCGGCAGCCTGCCGGAGCTCGAGGAGGAGCGGCGGCTGCTGTACGTCGGCATCACGCGGGCGCAGGAACGGCTGGTGCTGGTGCACTGCGCCTCGCGCATGACCTTCGGCCGCACGGAGTTCGCGCGCCCCAGCCGCTTCCTGGAGGACGTGCCGCGGGGCATGTGGCAGGAGGTCGACGCGCTGGGTCAACCGCAGGCGGGCGCGCGCCCGTCGCGGGGCAGCTGGACGCCGCCCGTGGCGGGTGGCGGTGGCGCCGCCGTGCGGGCGGCCACCGCCGCGGCGGCGCCCACGGGTTTCCGCGGCGGCGAGCGGGTTCGGCATCCGAGCTTCGGTGGCGGCACGGTCGTCGGGGTCCGCGGCGAGGGCGCCAAGGCCGAGGTGACGGTGGTCTTCGAGAAGGCCGGCGCGAAGCGGCTGCTGCTGCGCTTCGCGAACCTCAGCCCGGCGTGACGCCGGACCCGGCCGGGCACCGCCGCGGAGGGGTGGTACCATCGCGCCCATGGCCGGCTCGGCCGACGCGGAGGAGGCAGGGACGCTTGTGAACGCGAAAGCCATCGTGGTGACCTCGGGCAAGGGCGGCGTGGGCAAGACGACCACCACGGCGAACGTGGGCGCGGCGCTGGCCAAGCTCGGCGAACGCGTCGCGGTCGTCGACACCGACGTCGGCCTGCGCAACCTCGACGTCGTCATGGGCCTCGAGGGCCGGGTCGTGTTCGACCTCATCGACGTCTTCGAGGGGCGCTGCAAGCTGCGGCAGGCCCTGATCCGCGACAAGCGCGTCGAGACGCTGCACCTGATCGCGGCCTCGCAGACGAAGGACAAGTCCTCCCTGTCGGAGTCGCGCATGCGCGAGACGGTGCGGGCGCTCCTCGAGGACGAGGGCTTCGATCGGGTCCTCATCGACAGCCCCGCCGGCATCGAGACGGGCTTCCAGACGGCCGCCGCCGGCGCGCAGGGCGCGCTCGTGGTGGTCAACCCCGAGGTGTCGAGCGTGCGCGACGCCGACCGCATCATCGGCCTGCTCGAGGCGCGCGAGATCACCGAGGTGCGCCTGATCATCAACCGCCTCCGCCCCAAGATGGTCAAGCGCGGCGACATGCTCGAGGTGAGCGACGTGCTCGACATCCTCGGCGTGAAGCTCATCGGCATCGTGCCGGAGGACGAACGCGTGCTGGTGTCGACCAACGTCGGCAGCCCCGCCGCGCTCGAGGAGGGCGGCGCCAAGACCACCGCGGGCAGCGCCTTCCGCGACATCGCCCGCCGCATCGGCGGCGAGGACGTCGCCTACCCCGATCTCGACGGGTCCAAGGGCGTCTTCTCGGGCCTGCGGCGGCTGTTCGGGGGGCGCTGACGTGTTCAACTTCTTTCGCCGGCGTAGGAGCAAGGACGACCTCAAGCAGCGCCTGAAGCTGGTCCTGTCGTACGACCGCGCGCGGCTGTCCCCGGGCAAGATGGAGCAGCTGAAGCGAGAGCTGCTCGGCGTGGTCGAGAAGTACTTCCCCGCCGACGGCGACGACCTCGACGTCCGCTTCGAGCAGCACGGCGATCGCATGGTGCTGATCGCCGACCTGCCGCGCCCGTCGCGCCACTGACGCCCGACACCGTCCTTCGGGGCGGCGGCAACCCGCCCGGTCGCGGCCATCACCGCGAAGGTCTCGGCGACCGACCAGCCCGGCGTGTCCCCGGTACGTGCTGACGCGGGCGGCCATGCTAGCGTTTCCTGCGATGGAACGCCCCGCCGTCCTGGTTGCCGAGCCGAACCAACTGCAGCTGCAGATGATCGACCTGCTGCTCACCGCGGACGACTTCGACGTCACGCTGGTGGAGACGAGCGAGGCGGCGCTCGCCTACCTGCGCGAGCACACGCCGGCGGCCGCGCTGCTGGCGACGGAGCTGCCCGACATCGACGGCTTCGCGCTGTGCCAGAAGCTCAAGGTCGTCGGTCGGCTCGCCCGGGTTCCGGTGGTGCTGTTGGCCCACCCGGCGGAGGGGGGCGGACTGGACGAGTCCACCCGCTCGCGCGCGCGTGCCGCGGGCGCCGATCTGCTGCTACAGCGCCCGCTGGGCGACAAGAACCTGCGTGAGCGCATGCTGCGGCTGATCCGCCAAACGACGGCGGCGACGAATGGCGAGCCGGTCCCAGGCGACTTCGAACGCGCGCCCGGCTCGGCGGACGGCGACGGGATCGGCTACGCGGGGGCCGCGCTCGGCGCGCAGGCCGGGAGCGAGCTCGGCCGCTTGCGAGCGGAGGTGGCCCAGCTCCGGGGCGAGAACGCCTCGCTCCAGGCGCGGCTGACGAAGTACAAGGATCTCGCGAAGAACCTGCAGGCCCAACTCGACGCGGAGCGCAAGAAACCCAAGGGGCTCTTCGGTCGTCGCTCCTGACGCGGGCTAGGCGTGCGCGTCGTGCGACGCGCCGGGCGTCGCAGGGCCCGCGACGCCATCGACGACGAGATGCGCGTCGGCCCACCGCTGGATGGCGCCGATGACGCCCTCGAGTTGCGCGCCCGCTTCGGTGAGCCGGTAGCAGGCGCGGCACGTGCCGTCGCCCTCGGCCTTGACGATCAGCCCGAGCGCCTCGAGGCGCGAGAGCCGCTGCGTCAGCGTCGTGGGGTTGCAGCCGCCGACCTCGCGCCCGATGGCGTTGAAGCCCTTGGGGCCGGTGAGCAGCGCGTGCACGATGTGCAGCACCCACTTCTCCTGCAGCACCTCGATGCCTTGCGCCGCAGGGCAGCGCTGGCGCGCCATCGGTTCGTCCATCGTCGCCACGCTATCACGCGTCCCGCGCCCTCCAGCATGCGTGCCCGACGTGCGACCCGGGTCCGCCCCCGTCGGCGTGGCGGCGCGCCGCGCCGGGCGGCCGGCGGCGCCCGACTGCTAGACTGGTGTCATCGGCAGGCGCGTTCGTGGCCCTCTGGGGCCAGGAGGAGGCTTCGATGAACATCTACCAACTCATCGGGCGCAACATCGAGATCAGCGACGCCATGCGGTCCTACGCGGAGGACAAGCTGGAGCGGCTGGACCGCTTCTTCGACCAGATCGTCGACGCCCGCGTGGTCATGTCGTACGACGAGCGCGTCGGCGGCGAGCCGGCCAAGGTCGAGGTGCAGGTCAACGTTCCCAACGGCATCGTCCGCGCCGAGGAGCGCGGCGCCGACAGCTACGCCGCCGTCGACCTCGTGGTCGACAAGCTCGAGCGCCAGCTCAAGCGCTTCAAGCAGCGGCTGCGCGACAAGCGCACCGAGGCGCCGCTGCCGATCGACCAAGAGGAGCCCGCCGAGCGCGAGCCGGCCCTGGTGCGCACCAAGCGCCACGTGCTGCGCCCGATGTCGGCCGAGGACGCCGCCGTCGAGATGGACGCGCTCGGGCACAACTTCTACCTGTTCCGCAACGTGGACACCGACCTCATCAGCGTCATCTACCTGCGCCACGACGGCGACTACGGCCTGATCGAGCCCGCACGCTGAGGTCCGCGCGGGTGCCGCCGGCCCGCGCGAACGCCGGCGCCACCGCCAACCCGAAGGCGAAGCCGCCGACGTGGGCCCACCAGGCGACGCCGCCGCCCACGACCTGGAGCCCCGCGACGCCCTCCCACACCTGCACCAGCGCCCAGTAGCCGAGGTATGCCCAGGCGGGCAGCGTCCACAGGAAGAACGGCCCGACGCCGAAGAGGACCCGCAGGGCGAGCCAGGGCAGCACCAGCGGCACGACCACGGCCTGCACCCGCCGCGTCGGGAAGAAGCGGACGTAGGCGCCCAGGACCGCGCTGATGGCGCCCGAGGCGCCGATCAGCGGGACGGTAGGCTCGGGCGTGACGAGCGCGTGAGCGAGGCCAGCAGCGGCGGCGCCGAGCAGGTAGAACACGAGGAAGCGCAGGTGGCCGAGGCGGTCCTCGACGTTGTCGCCGAAGACCCACAGGAACACCAGGTTCCCGAGCAGGTGCGCCCAGCTGCCGTGCAGGAAGGCGTGCGTCGCCAGCGTCGGCGCATGCCGCAGCGGGTCGGCCAGGAGCGCGGCGGGGGTCAGGCCGTACGCCAGGGCGGCACGCCACAGGCCCTCCTCCTGGGCCCACCACCACGGCAGCGCGAACCCGGCGGCGGCGCCCAGCAGCAGCAGCCACACCACCCACACCGGCCCCGTGAGCGGGTTGTGGTCCCGGATGGGGATCATCCGCCGGCGGCACCGCCACGCCCGCCCGCGCCCGGGGCCTCGGGGTCGAGCCGGTCGACCACCTCCAGGAGCGGGCGCAGCTTGACGATGCTGCGCGCAGGCACCACGCCGCGCACGTTGGCACCGTCATACACGATGGTGCCGCGGCCGATCACGGTCCCCGGCGCCAGCACGGCGTTGCAGCCGATCGACGCGCCGTCGCCGACGATCGCCCCGAGCTTGCGCAGGCCGGTGGCCACGCCGCCCACGGACACGCCACCCGGCATGACCCGCAGGTTGGCGAGTTTGACACCCGCGCCCAGGTTGACGTCGTGCCCGATGATGGCGTCGCCGACGTAGTTGAAGTGCGGCACCTGCGCGCCGCCGAGCAGGAGCGCGTGCTTCGCCTCGCTGGCGTGGCCGACCTTGGACCGCGGGCCCATGAGCACGCCGCCGCGCAGCATCGCCGCGTGGCCGACCTGTGCCCCGGCCATGATCCAGGCGGGCCCCTGCACGTAGGCGTACGGTCCGATGCGCGCGCCGGCCTCGAGCCACACGGCGCCCTCGATGACCGCGCTCGGGTGCACCTCGCCCGCGCGGAGGTCAGGGATGCCCGCGAGCAGCGCGTCCATCCGCGCCAGGGCGGTCCACGGCGCCGCGGGATCGATGAGGTCGGCCCACGCCTCGGGCAGCCGGGACAGGTCGAACAGCTCGGGAAGCTGGGGCATCCTCGCCAGTCTACCCGTGCGCGCGGTAGCATCCGCGAACGTGATACATCTCGTCGTCAACCCCTCCGCGGGCCGCGGCCGTGGCCTCGCGCACCTGGACGCGATCGTCGCCGCCCTGCGCTCGAGCGGGCGCGGGCTGACCGTCCTGCGCAGCGAGTTCGCGGGCCACGCGCGCACCCTGGTCGACGCGGTGCCGGACGGCGGCACGGTCATCGCGATGGGCGGCGACGGCACGGTGCACGAGCTCCTGCCGGCGTGCCTGGCGCGCGACCTCAGGCTGGGCGTGGTGCCCTGCGGCTCGGGCGACGACTTCGCCTTCGCCGTCGGCATCCCGCGCCACGACCCGCTCGCCGCGGTGGCGATCGCGCTCGCCGGCCACGAGCGGCGCGTCGACGTCGGCATGGTCGACGGCCACCCGTACGTCAACGCCTTCGGCTCGGGCTTCGATGCCGACGTCGCCCGCCGCGTGATCGCCGCGCCTCGCTACGTCCGGGGCCTGGGGCGCTACCTCTACGGCATCCTGGGCGCGATGCGCGACTTCTCCCTCGCGGAAGTGCGCGTCGAGATCGACGACGCCGACGGCCGCCGCGCCGCCTACGCGGGCCCGGCGCTCATGGTCAGCGTGCAGAACGGGCCGCGGACCGGCGGCAGCTTCCTGCTCGCGCCCGGCGCTGCGCCCGACGACGGCGAGCTCGACGTGGTGGTCGCGGGCGCGTTCGGGCGCCTGGGCACGCTCGGCATCCTGCCCAAGCTCATGCGGGGGGCGCACCTGGGTCACCCGAAGGTCCACCGCTTCGCCGCGCGTTCGCTGACGCTGACGTGGTCCAGACCGATGCCCGTGCAGATGGAGGGCGAGATCCAGCCGCCACGCGGGCGCTTCGAGGTGACGCTGCGGCCGCGGGCGCTGCGGCTGCTGGCGCCGGCGGGCTGACGCCGGTCGCGCCGCGAGCCGGGCACCGCCCCGCACTGCGACCCCACGAAGCGCGCGCCCCGTCAGGAGACGGGGCGCGCGCCCAACTTGCGGGTCTCTGAGCTAGCTCAGAAGGTGACGGTGTACTTGATCGAGAAGGCCTGGGCCGAGGC
This sequence comes from Trueperaceae bacterium, assembly GCA_019429025.1. Lineage (GTDB taxonomy): Bacteria > Deinococcota > Deinococci > Deinococcales > Trueperaceae > JAABTL01. Next base: position 12,875 of record JAHYJQ010000022.1, read on the forward strand.
GGCGGTGCCCCAGTCGCGGCTGGAATCGTACGCGCCGTACGCGAAGCGCAGGTCGTAGTAGTTCCACTCGACTTCGTAACCGAAGACGGACTCGGCCTGGTCGCCGTTGTTGGCGTCGCCGGAGCGGCCGACGGAGATGTCGGTCGCGCCGTCGCCAGCGCCGATGGTGTTCGTCGTCGTGGTGGTGTTCGTGCCGACCCACTGGCCGACCTTGGCGGTCAGCGAGCTGTTGGGCAGCAGGAACTCACCGAGCTTGAGGCCGACGCTCCACTGGAGCTCGGAGGCGGTGAAGGCGTTGTACGTGGTCGCGCGGTAGTTGACCGCACCCATCAGGCTGGGCTTGAGGAAGAAGTCCAGCTCGGAGGTGCTGAGGCCGGTGCCCGCGACGAGTTCGCTGTAGTCGCCGGCCGGCGCGTCGCTGTCGGACCACATGCGGTAGCCCACGTACGGGGTCACGGTGACGATGGCCACGGTGAGGGCGTAGTCGGCGTTGGCGTAGATCAGCTGACGGCTGTAGTTGGCCGTGCTGCGCTGGTAGCCGGCCGTGATGTTCAGGCCGCTGATCAGCGCGTTGCTGGCGGCGCCGTCGTGCTTGAGTTCCACGCCGAACTTGGTCGCGTAGACGCCGTCGAGGAGCTCGTAGCCCGCATCGACTTCGCGCGCATTGGCGGTGGCGTCGGCGACGACGCCGTCGACCAGGGCGTTCTCGAAGAAGCCGCTCAGCGAGAAGCCGACGAACAGGTCGACGTCGACCTCGACACCGTAGCCGGACTCGGCCGTGGGCGCGCTGGAGGTGTAGTTGTCGTAGAACGCGACGACGTCGAGCAGGCCGAAGAGGCCGAGCTCGCCCTCGACGCCGAAGCCGGTCTGGTCGCGCTCGAACGGCTCGTCGCCGGTGGCGCCGATGCCGTAGAAGCCGGCGTCGAGCGCGCGGTAGTTGCCGCCCAGGCTCTCGATGTTGAGGAAGCCGAGGTCAGCAGACGCGGCGGCAGTCACCCACAGCACGCTGTCGGTGCTGTCGAGGTTGTTGGCGTACTCGAAGGCGACGTCGACGAGGCCGAGGAGGCCGATCTCGCCGTCGACACCCCAGACGCTGATCGTCGCGTTGTCACCGAGGACGTCGTCCTTGTCGGCCGCGTTGTCTTCCTGCTGCGCGAAGGACACGCCGCCGGAGAGGGTGATCGCGTCGCCGAAGGCGGGGGCCATGGTGCCGCGGATGCCGCGCCAGTAGCCGCCGGTCTGGTCACTGACGTACGCGGCGGTGAGGCCGGGGTTCAGGAAGGCCAGGAAGTCGGGGGCGGAGACGGTCGCGACGTAGCCGTGCTCTTCGTCAACGACGAACACGTAGGTCGTGAACTCGACCTCGATCTCCTGCCCGTAGGCGAAGGTGAGCGGGGCCGCGCCGATGGGCTCGAAGGTGGTCTCGAAGTCGGTGACCACGAAAGTGATGTCGCGATCGCCGGTGCCGCTGCCGGCCACCTCGGCCTCGAAGGTCGCGACGGCCGAGAACGTGTTCAGGCCGCGCGGCGAGCCGGTGCCGACGAAGTCGCGGTCCATGGAGACCGTGACGGTGATCGACGGGGTGACGACGCCGTTCCGGGCGGTGATGTCGGCGCGGTCCTGACGGCGCTCGCCGACGTCGTTGCCCGAGGTGCCGTCGCCGTCGAGGTCGGCGGTGCCGGTCGAGAAGAACGACGCGCCGATGTCGCGGCGGGCGTTGAGGCCGTAGACGCGGTCGACGTCGAAGTCGTAGGCGCCGATCGTGCGGCCGACCTGGTAGTTGAGGGCGATGGAGCCGGAGATGTCGAGGAAGGGCTTCGCCTCGAGCGCGGCGACGCGGGCTTCGAGGCCCTCGACGGACGCGGCGGTGGCGGCGCCAGAGGCCTCGAGGGCGGTGACGCGATCGCGCAGGGCGACCTGGTCACGGCGCAGGAGGATGACGAAGTCGCGGATGTTCGCGATGTCGCCGGCGTTGCGGTCGATGCCGGAGAGGTCCACCACGGCGGGGGCCGGGGCGGGCGCGGGGGCGGCGAGGCCGTCGACGCGCTGCGAGAGCAGCTGGACGACCTGGTTCAGCGCGGCGACGTCGGCGGCCAGCGCGTCGGAGCCCGCGAGGGCCTGGAGCGCGAGGTCGTAGGCGCCGGCGGCGCGCGCTTCGGCGGCCGCGGCCTGGGCCTGAGCGGTGTCGGCAGCGACGCGGACGGAGGCGATCTGGTTCTGCAGGTCGCGCAGGACGGCCTCGTCCATGCCGGTCGGCATGTCGGCCATGGCGGCCTCGAGGGCGTCGATGCGGGCGGCGTTGGCGGCGACGCCAGCGGCGTTGGCGGCGACGCCAGCGGCGTTGGCGGCCACGCCGTCGGCGTTCGCGCCGACGAGGCCGGCGTGGACGTCGAGCGTGTCGGAGATCGCGGCGATGGCGCTCTCAGCGGCCGCGAGGCGGACGCCCTGGGCGGCCAGGTCGGCGGCCATGCTCTGCATGGCGCCGCGCAGCGCGCCGAGTTCCGCGTCCATGTTGGCGTCGATGACGGCCAGGAGGCGGCTGATGACGAGCGCGGACTGGTAGCGGGTGAAGGCTTCGTTGCCGCGGAAGGTGCCATCGGGGAAGCCGATGACGATGCCGAGGTCGGCGATCTCTTCGACGGCGTCGCCGGCCCAGTGGCCTTCGGGGATGTCGGGGAAGGACACGTGGCCCATCGCCGAAACCATGCCACCGGCGACGAGCGCCGCGAGGATCGTGATAAAGAACTTCTTCATGTGAAACCCCTTGACGTGCTGAATGAAGTCGTTCGGCGCCGTCTGGCGGTGCCTGCGACCCGGGGGAGTTTCCGTGTTTCCTCGTCCCAAGCCGTCGGCGTGCGTGCGGTCGCCGGGTTCCGTTGCGTTCCAGGGCCGTTTCAAGGGGATGCACCTCCTTCCACGTGCGACCCTGGACCCACACGGGTCCAACCGCAAGGATGCCACGCGGGGGGTGCCCGTGTCAACCGACGTGAATCCTCCATGAGAGGGCATCAGCGCTGTCGAGCACGCACATCCGGGCGTTCGTGAAGCGCGCCACTCAGGAAAAACTCACGTTTTGCGGAAGCGCCGGCCTGGACGCATGCGAGCTTCTCATGAAGCCGCCATCGCACGCCCATGTCGGGCCACCGTGAGCGGCCAGCAGGTGCGTCCGGGCCGCGAGATCCGCGCCCAAACCTCACACGCGGTGGTACGGATGTCCCGCACGCCACGATTCGACCCGGTAGAGCTGCTCGAGCAGCACCGCCAGCGCCAGCTCGTGCGCCAGCGTGAGGTCGGACAGGCGCCAGCGCTCGTCGGCGGCGGCGACGAGCTCCGGGTCGAGGCCATCCGCCCCGCCGATCCACAGCGTCAGGCGCCCCTCGCCCCGCAGCTCCAGCCGCTCGACGTGCCTCGCCAGGGCCTCGGTGGTGAACGCCGCGCCGCGCTCGTCGAGCGCGACCGTGCGGCCGACGGCCGCAGCCCGTAGGGCGACCGCCTCACTGCGCCGGCGGGCGACCGGATCGCGACCCCGCCCGCCCTTGACGGGCCACAACTCGGTGGGCGACAGGCCGGCCAGCCGCGGCAGATAGGCGGCGACGGCCGTCCCGAAGGCCCCGCCGTCGGGACGGCCGACGCACGCCACGCGGTAGCGCACGGCTACGCCGCGGGCTCGTCGGGCGCCAGGCCCAGCTTCTCGAGCAGCTCGCGACGGCGCGTGGGACGCAGATCGGAGGCCGCCAGCGCGGCGCGCAGGCTCGGCTCGTCGAGCGCCCCGCGGAGCAGTTCGAGCTCGGAGGCCGACAGGCGTCGCCCGTGCAGCACGTGCTCCTCGAAGGCCTCGTAGGCCAACGGCGCCACGGCCCGGGCGCAGCGCGCGATCGCGTCGCCGTACGCGCGGATCTCGGCCTGCGCGTGCCAGTCCATCCGCAGCCGCAGGAAGTGGAACAGGTTGTGCAGGTCGATCTGCCAGTACATCTCGGTGTAGAGCGCCAGCGGCAGGTTGACGCGGGCGAGCTCGCGCGCCACGCCGTCGGCGAGCAGCGCCTCGTACTCGGCGTAGCTGCGCCGCTGGCCCTCCGCCAGGGTCTCGGCGACGCGCGCGCGCAGCTCGTCGGGCACCGGCGCGTCCGAGCCCCCCTGCCGGTTGGCCGTCGACTGGTAGCGGACCTCGCCGGGCGCCGGGACGAAGAACTCGTCGCGCAGAACGCTGTAGCGCCCCGACAGCTCGTTGAGCCGCGCGGTGCGGTGGCGCAGCCACTGGCGGGCCACGAAGATCGGCATCTTGAGGTGGAACGTCAGCACCACCTGCTCGAACGGGCTGGTGTGCGCATGGCGCAGGAGGTAGTCGATGAGCGCGCGGTCCTCGCGCAGGCTCTTGGTGCCCTCGCCGTACGAGACGCGGGCCGCCTGCACGATGCGGGCGTCGCCGCCCAGGTAGTCGACCAGGCGCACGAAGCCGTGGTCGAGGACGTCGAATCGCTCGTCGAGCAGGGCATCGGCGGCGGGCACGGTGGTTCGGGCCATGGCGCATCGTACCGGTCGCGCCGCGCCGGGGGGCCGAAGCGACCCTGGAAACGGGCGAACGGCTCACCCCAGGTCGAGGAAGTCGCCCGGATCGACCGTCGCGGGGCCCGCGATGGGCAGCAGCGCGCACAGGAACAGCAGGTCGCTGACCAGCCCCAGCAGCCCCGCCGGATCGTCGTCCTCGCCCACGTCGACGTGGGCGAGCAGGTGACGCTCGCCGGCGACCACCGTCGCGCCGAGGCCGGCGGCCACCATCCGCTGCAGCACCTCGGTCACCGAGGGGGTCAGCAGGGCCCGTGCGGCCGCCGGGTCGCGCGCCAGCACCGCCAGCACCGCGTCCAGCTCGGGCCGCGACGCCAGGTCGACGCGGGTCGCGCCGATGCGGCTCGCCTCCAGCGACTCCAGGATGGCGTCGCGCCGCGGCGTCACCCGGAAGGAGACGGGCGAGATCGGCCGCTCGCTGCGCACGAGCACCCAGCTCGACCAGCGCACCACCTCGCCCGCCGGGCCGGCACGTCGGCGGACGACGTCGAAGACGTAGAGCGACGGCTGACCGCTGCGCCGCAGCACGTGCACGTGCCGCACCTCGGCGTCACTCAGGTCGAGGAACCGGCGAAGCCGCTCGGTTGCGCCCTCGGCGGGCTGGGCCTCGAGCGTGGCCGCGAACGCGCGCCAACGATGCGCGCGCGCGGGGGGGCTGGGGGGCTTACGGAACCACACGCTGCGGCCATGGGTACCACGGCGGACGGCCGCTGCGCGAGGGTGTGTGTGCGTCCGGCGCGTGCCGCGCCGGACGCCAGTCAGACGTGGAAGCCGAACATGCGCATCTGCTTCTTGCCGTCCTCCGTCATCTTGTCCGTCGACCACGGGGGCGACCACACGAACTCGACGGCCACCTTCTGCACGCCGTCGACCTTCATGCAGGCGAGCTCGACGTCGGCCTGGATCATGTCCTGCACCGGGCAGCCCATGCTCGTGAGGGTCATCTCGACCTCCACGGCGCCGTCGTCGTCCACGTCGAGCCGGTAGACCAGGCCGAGGTCGACGATGTTGACCGGGATCTCGGGGTCGCGGACGACCTTGAGCGCTTCGATGCACGCGCTGCGGACGCTCTCGGCGTCGGGATGGGGTTCGCTCATGCTCGCGACGATATCAGGGCCGCTGCGCGCCCGGCAGCGCCGGGCGAACGTCGTCGCCGTGGACCCGCTCGACCTCGGCCGTGGCCGGCTCGTCCGCCGCGCGGTCGGCGTCTTCGCGACCCCGCAGGGCGCGGAGGACGGCGTCCTCCGCCTCGCCGACGTCGGCGGCGATCTCGTCACGGACGGCGGACACGCGGGCGGCCAGCGCCTCGGACCGCGTCCGCTGCTCCTCCTCGACCCGGCCGACGTGCTCGTCGATGGCCTCCACCCGCCCGACCAGGCGTTGTTCCAACCCACTCACCGCGCCCTCGACCGCCGCCTCGAGCGCCGCGATGTGCCCCTGGAGGCGGTCGCCGAGGGCGTCGATCGCGGCCTCGCGGCCGCGGTCGAGGTCGCGCCGCGCCTCCTCGAGCTGCCGCTCCAGCGCCGCGACCTGGCGCAGCTGGCGGGCGCGGTCCAGCAGGGCCGCCCCGAGGTAGAGCACCACCAGGAGGACCGGGATGCCCACGACGAAGGGCCACAGCGGCCAGCGGACCGAGAACAGGAAGACGTCGATCTCGACCGGCGTCCGCAGCTCGGACCAGTTGGCGGCGGCCAGCAGCGCGAGCGGCACCGCCAACGCCAGGGTGACCCACCAACGGATGCGCATGGGCCCAGCCTACCAGCCGGCGTACCGGTCCCGGTGCACGACGAAGACCACGGCGAGCCCGAGCAGCGTCGACAGCAGCGAGGTGCCGCCGTAGCTCACCAGCGGCAGCGTGATGCCGGTGACCGGCGCCAGGCCGAGCGTGACGCCGACGTTGAGCAGCACCTGGAAGCCGACGAAGACCAGCACGCCGGCGACGATCAGCTGGTCGCGTTCCGCTGGGCACTCCGACGCCATCGCCACCAGGCGCCAGAACAGCAGCGCGTACAGGCCCAGCAGCAGCACCGCCGCGAGGAAGCCACCCTCCTCGGCCAGCACGGGGAAGATGAAGTCGGTCTGGCGGAAGGGGATGAAGCCGAGCTGCGACTGCGTCCCCTGGCCGTACCCCTTGCCGAGGAGGCCGCCGGACCCCACCGCGATCGTCGATTGGATCACCTGGTAACCGGCGCCCTGCGGGTCGGCCCCCGGGTTGAGGAAGGTGGCGATCCTCGCCGTCTGGTGCGGCCGCAGGTTCGGGACGACCACGGTGGGCACGGCGACGGCCAGCACCACCGCCACCACCGCCAGGTGGCGCCACGGGACGCCGCGCACCAGCACCATGCCGGCGCCGATCGCCGCCAACACCAGCGCCCCGCCGAGGTCGGGTTCGACGAGCACCAGCGCGGTGGGCACCGCGATGAGGCCGAGGGGACGCAGGTAGTCGAACGGCCGCCGGATCGGGCGTTCGTGCATCGCCTGGGCCAGCGCCAGGATCATCGCGAGTTTCATCATCTCGGACGGCTGGAAGCCGGGCAGCGGGCCGACGTAGAGCCACGATCTGGCGCCGTTGATCTCGGTCCCGAAGGCCTGGACGGCCAGGAGCAGCGCAAGCGCCACCAGGTACGCGTACGGGGCCAGCCGCAGCAACCGCTCGCGGCCGAGCCACACCACCGCCCCCACCCCGACCGCCGCGACGCCGAGGAAGGCCAGCTGGCGGACGAACTCGTCGCCCGGCGCGGCGGTCGACAGGGTGAGCAGGCCGGCCGCGAGCAGCAGCGCGACGACGAGGGGGAGGGTGAGATCGACACGGGTCATGGTCTGGGTCCCGGCCCTGCGGCCTCCCCCAGTGTAGGCCGAGACCCATGAAGGGCCGGTGTGCGTCCTGGGCTACGGCGCGCCGCGCGCGGCGGGCGCAGCCTGAGCGCATGAGGACCTGGTCCCGCACCGCCGCCGTCGCGCTCGTCGCCCTCGCCGCCGCTGCGGGTCGAGGCCCGGGTGGAACCGGCCGCGTTCGACTCCGGGAACCGGCTGCGGGACGGGCGCGCCCGCGCCTCCGTCTGCGAGACCGACGCCTTCCCCGAGTCGCTGCTGCTGGCCGAGGCGGATTTCGAGGTGTCCCTGACGGCCCACGGCATGCGCCGACCGGCGCTGTTGGGCCTCGTCACCGACGACCTGGTGCAGGTATCGCTGGTCGCGACGGCGCGCCCGGACCCCGTGCCCAGCCCCACCACTCGATGAGCAGCGCGAGCGCGGCGATCGCCACGAGCCACCAGGCCAACGGCGTCGGACGCTCCACCCGCAGTGGCGGGCCGGCGGCCGCCTCGCGGTCGTCCGGCTGAGGCCCCGGCAGCCGCGACTGCGTCTCGTCGAGCAGGCTGACCGTCACCTCGCGACCGTCGATCCGTGCGATGCCGGGCTCGGTGACCCGGTCGCCGGCGTCGTCCCGCACGCCGAGGGGCGCCCGACCGCTGCCGCGGAAGAGCTCGACGAGGTTCGCCACCAACGTCGGGAAAGCGGTGCGCAGGACGAGGTCGGTCTGGCTCGGGTGGGCGCCGAACGCGAAGGCTCGCACGCCGCCGCGGTCGCGCCAGGCCAGCACCGGCCGCAGGTCGCCGGTGCGCGCCAGCACCGTCCAACCCTCGGACTCCAACGTGGCGACGTCGGTCACCCACGGCAGTGCCGGTGCCGCGGTCGGGCCGGCCGCCCCCGCGGTCAACGGCCCGAGACCGACGACCGTCTCGCGCAGGTCGACGAAGCGCATGAGCGGGTGCGCGCGGTCCCAGTCGACCACCCGCCGGGCCTCGGGCTCGGCCACGGGCGCCGGCAGGAGCAGGTGGTCGCCCGGCCGCAGCCCGTCCGGCGCGACGCCGGTCAGCACCCGCAGGTCGGCGGCCACGAAGCGCGCGGCGCCCGTCACCTGCACCTCGACCCCGGGCACGGCGCCGAGCGCCC
>JAHYJQ010000023.1 GCA_019429025.1 Trueperaceae bacterium
GCGGCCGCGCGTTGCGCGGCCGCCGTGCGTGGCGGCCCGCAGGGCCGAAGCGCCAAGCGGCCGCGCGTTGCGCGGCCGCCGTGCGTGGCGGCCCGCAGGGCCGAAGCGCCAAGCGGCCGTGCGTTGCGCGGCCGCCGTGCGCCGCCGCTCAGCCCCGCAGCTGCGCCGCCACGGAGCCGTCCTCGCGCAGCGCGTCCCGGCCCGCGAGGTCGTTGCGTTTGCCGGCCACCAGGACGCGGCTGTCGGCCTGCAGGCCGGTGAGATCCGGCAGGCGGCGGCCGAGGGCGATGAGCGCGTCGAGGTCGATCCCGGTGCGCCAGCCGATCTCCTCGGCGGCGTGCACGAGGTCGATGAGGTCGACGTTGCCGGAGGCGCCGGGGGCGAACGGGCAACCGCCCAGGCCGCCCAGGGCCGCGTCGAGGTGGCGCAGGCCCGCCTCGACGCCGGCGACGGCGTTGGCGATGCCCATGCCGCGCGTGTCGTGCAGGTGGAGCACGAAGGTGACGAAGGGGTGCTCGGCGCGCAGCGCGGTGACGGCCTCGCGCACCTGGCGCGGGTGGGCCATGCCGGTCGTGTCGCCGAGCCGGATGACGCGCAGGCCGAGCTCGGCGTAGCGCCCGACCACCCAGGCGAGGTCGGCGAGCGGCACGTCGCCCTGGATGGGGCAGCCGAAGGCGGTGGCGACGCCGCCGCGCATCTGCAGGCCGGCCTCGCGGGCGGCCGCGATCGCATCGCCGGCCGCGTCGAGCAGCTCGGCGCGGCCGCGGTTGAGGTTGGCGCGGGCGTGCGCCTCCGAGGCCGAGATCGTCAGGCTGACGGCGTCGATCCCGCGGCCCGCCGCGCGGGCGACGCCCCTGGCGTTGGGCACCAGGGCGCTGAGGACCGGTCGCGGCGCGCCGGGCGCCACGCCGAGGTCCGCGGCCAACCCGGCACAGACGTCCTCGGCGTCGCGCAGCTGCGGGACCCACTTCGGGTGGACGAACGAGGTCACCTCGAGCCAGGGGACGCGGGCGCCCGCGATGCCGCGCAGCAGCTCGAGCTTGACCTCGGTGGGGATCCACGGCGCGACGTTCTGGAAGCCGTCGCGTCCGGTGACGTCCTGAACCACGACGTCGAGCCGGGCGAAGGTGTCGGGGGTGGTCATCGCTCGCCTCCGGGCGTGGGCGCGCCGGCCGCGCCGTCGTTCGGGGCCGTCGGGCCACGCTCGGGCGCAAGCGCGGCGCCGACGGTCGTCGGCACGGCGACGACGCCGCGCGCCACCAGGTCGTCGATCGCGGCCTCGTCGAGGCCGGCCTCGCGCAGCAGTTCGCGGCCGTGCTCGCCGTGCCGGGGCGGCCGGCGCGCGGGCGTCGGGCGTCGCCCAGCCAGCGTGAAGCCGGGCAGCAGGACCTGCAGCGGCCGCCCGAGGCCGGGCACGTCGTCGAAGGTGGTCGTGACCTCGCGGGCCCGGACGTGCGGGTGATCGAGCACCTCGGGTACGGACAGCACCAGCCCGGCGGGGACGCCGGCCGCGACCAGCTCGCGCTCCCACGCGCTGGCCGGGCGCGCGGCGAGCGCGGCCTCGAGCGCCGCGGTCAGCTCGGCGCGGTGGCGCTTGCGCGCCTCGCGCTCGGCGAAGCGCGGGTCTGCGACGAGCTCGGGGCGCCCGACCACGCGGCACAGCGCCTCGAACTGGCGCTGCTGGTTGGCGGCGACGTTGAGCAGCCCGTCGCCCGTGCGGAAGGTGCCCGACGGGCTGGCCGTCATGTTGTCGTTGCCCATGGGGGTGGGCGCGACCCCGGCGGTGAGGTAGTTCGACACCGCCCAGCCGAGGGTGATCAGGGTGGCCTCGAGCATCGACACGTCGATCTCGCAGCCGCGGCCCGTGCGCTCGGCCCCCAGGAGCGCGCCGGCGATCGCCAGCGCCGCCGTGAGGCCGCCGACGGTGTCCGACACCGGGAAGCCCGCGCGCAGGGGCGCGCTCGCGGCGTCGCCGGTCACGCTCATCACGCCGGCGTAGCCCTGCACGATCTGGTCGTACGCGGGCTGGTCGCGCAGCGGACCGCTGGCGCCGAAGCCGGAGATGGCCGCGTAGACGAGCTTCGGCCGGCGGGCCGCCAGGACCTCGTACCCGAGGCCGAGGCGCCGCATGACGCCCGGACGGAAGTTCTCGACCAGGACGTCCGCCGTCTCGACCAGACGCACGAGGGCGGCGACGCCGTCGGGGTGCTTGAGGTCGATGGCCAGCGAGCGCTTGCCGGCGTTCTGGGCGAGGAAGGAGGCGCCCATCCCGCGGCGGTTCAGGTCGGGGTCGGCGCCGAGCGCGCGCGCCAGGTCGCCTGCCCGCGGCTCTTCCACCTTGATGACGTCGGCGCCGAGCGCCGCCAGGTGGTAGGCGCAGAAGGGGCCGGCGAGCACGTTCGTCAGGTCGAGCACGCGGACGCCGGCGAGCGGTGCGTCGGGGTGGGGGAGCGTCACGCTCGGCACGCCATCGCTTGCGCCGCGTCGGCGGCGACGCCGCCGACGGTGGTCGCTCGTGACCGTTCGGGCATCGCCATGGGACCCCCGCTGCGCGCCGCGTCTGATACCGTTGAACGGAAGCGATGTCCGCAGAGCGGTGGCGTGGGCGCACGTCCATTGAAGACCAACCTGCGCCGCGAGTCAATCGGGCGGTGGGTGGGTGCGCGTGAACGCGCGCCGGGAGCTCGCGCTGCTGTGCACGGCCGCCGCGCTGGCCGCGACCGGTTACACGATGATCGGCCTGCTCACGCCGTTGGCCGCGCTGCGCCTCGGCGCCGGGCCGGCCGCGGTGGGCGTGCTGGTGTCGGCCGGTTTCCTGCTGCCCCTGGTCACGGCCGTCCCCGCGGGCACCTGGGCCGATCGCTGGGGCGCGCGCCGGATGATGCGCATCGGGTTCCTCGCCTTCGCCGTCGCGGCGTTGCCGATGGCCGTGTGGCCCTCGTGGGCGACGCTGATCTTCGGCTTCTTGCTCGCCAACCTCGCGCACCTCGTCTACGTCGTCGCGTCGCAGGCGCTGGTGGCCGACCTCGGCGAACCCGGCGCCGCCCGCGAGTCGGCGTACGGCTGGTGGACGACGTCGGTCGCGGTCGGCCAGGCGGTCGGCCCGTTGGCCGGCGGCGTCGCCCTCGACCTCTTCGGCGCGCCCACGGGGTTCGCCGCCATGAGCGTGGTCATGGGGCTGGCGTACGTGCTGACGCTGGCGATGCGGGTGTCGGGGAAGCTCGAGACGGCGCCCGCGCGTTTTGATTGGGCGACGGCGCGTCGCCTGCTCGTCGATCGAACGGTGGGCCTGGCGATGCTGACCAGCAGCGCCGCGCTGTGGGCCTCGACGGTGCTGTACACGTTCCTGCCGGTCCACCTGGAGCTGCTGGAGGTGCCGGCGGCCACGATCGGCGCGCTGTTGTCGCTGCGCGCCGTGGTGGCCGTCGCGGTGCGGCCGTGGATGCCGCAGTTGGTGGCGGCGCTCGGGGGCCGCGAGCGGACCGTGGTCCTCACGCTGCTGGCGATGTCGTTCGGCCTGCTCGGCGTTGCCGTCGGTGGCGCGTGGTGGTGGCTCGCGGGGTTCATGGTCGTGTTCGGCGCGGGGTTCGGCCTGTCGCAACCGGTCTCGATGGTCATGGTCGCCGACCGCGTCTCCGCGCGTGAGCGGGGCGCGGCCCTGGGCGTGCGGCTGACCGGCAACAGGCTCGCGCAGCTCCTGTCGCCGGTGGCGCTGGCGGTCGTGGCGGAACGCTTCGGCCTGCCCCCGTTCTTCGTCGCGCACGCGCTGCTGGTGTTGCTGGCCGCGCTGCTGCTCGCGTGGCTCACGCGGCGCGCGCGTCGCGGGCGCGGCCGCCCAGTGTGATGGGCGTATGCAAAAATTGCAAAGCGCAAGGGAAGTCAGCCACGGCCGAGGTCGTCGATCACCCGCTCGGCGCCGGCGTAGACGCTCACACGGCCCTCGCGCACGAAGGCGGCGAGCGTGATGCCGAACTCCCTGGCCACGTCGATCGCCAGGCTCGACGGCGCCGAGATCGCGCCGAACACCGCGACGCCCGCGACGACGCACTTCTGCACGAGTTCGTAACCCGCGCGGCCGCTGACGAACACGATGGCCCCGGCGAGCGGCAGACGACCGTCGAGCAGCGCCCAACCGAAGAGCTTGTCGAGGGCGTTGTGGCGGCCGACGTCCTCGCGGGCCGCCAGCAGGGCGCCGTCGGGGCCGAAGAGGCCCGCCGCGTGGAGGGCGCCCGTGCGCTCGAAGAGGGGCTGCTGCCCGCGCAGGCGTCCGGGGAGCGCCGCCAGCAGCGACGCCGGGACCCGCACCTCGTCGGCGAGGGGCGCGCAGCCGCGCTCGACGAGGGACGCGATCTGGCCCTTCCCGCACACCCCGCACGCGGCGGTCGCCGTGAAGTGATGGAGGTGGTCGCGGTCCGGGACCCGCGCGCTCGCGGCGAGCCGCAGCCGGAGCACGTTGTAGCGCTCGGCGGCCGGCACGTCGCGGCAGTAGCGCATCTCGAGGATCTCGTCGCGCCGCGTCACGATCCCCTCGGCCAGCAGGAAGCCGGCCGCCAGCTCGAAGTCGGCGCCGGGCGTGCGCATCGTGGTGACGAGCGGCAGGTCGCCGTCCGTCCGTTCCAGGCGCAGTTGGAGCGGCTCCTCGCGGACGACGGCGTCGCGCCGCGCGCTCCAGCCGCCCGCCGGCCCGCCGGACGGAGACGGCGGCGACCCGTAGTGCCGCACCGGCACGCGCCTCGTGGGGCCGGAGCGGGTCACGGGCGCGGGGCGCTCGGCCGGTCGCTGGCGTCGGGGGCCGACGCCGCGGGCGCCGCCGCGGCGACCGCGCCCCCGGCCGTTGCGGGCGCAGCCCGCACCCGCACGGAGCCGCCCTTGTAGGCGGGGGTCGCGGCGCTCGCCGAGCGCCGCGCCGGGTCGAGCAGCACGTTGGCCTCGGGCCAGTGGAGCATCACCGCCCGCTCCGACAGCGGGCCGACCCGGACGCGCCCGGCGACGCGTCCGTGGTCGTTCTCCACCCACACGCGGGCGCCATCGGCCAGCCCGAGCCGCTCGGCGGCCGCGGGCGCGAGCACCACGGCGTCGCGCGCCAGGCCGCCGAGCGGGTCGACGTCCTGGTGGACGATGCTGTTGAACTGCTTGCCACGGCGGGTGATCAGCACGAAGACGTCGGGGTCGTCGGCAACCTCGGTGGCGGGCGCCTCGTGGAGCCTTCCGAAGCGGGCCCGACCCGTGGGCGTCGCGAACACGCCCCCCTCGCACAGCTGGGGCCCGCCGATCTGGAACTGATCGCCGGGTTCGGCGAGGAGTTCGCTGCCCGCGTAGTCCGGGATGACGCGGGCGATCTCGGCCCGGACGGCTGCCGTCGACGCGAAGCGCAGGTGCTCCGCCAGGTGGGGCCTGACGCGGGCGGCGATCTCGCACAGCACGTCGCCCTCGGGGCGGGCCTCGGCGACGCGCGGACCGGCGACCTCCGGGCTGAACGTGACGCGTCGCTCGGTCGAGGTCTGGCTGACGCCGCCGGGCACCTCGTAGCGGGTCGTCGCCGGCAGGAGCAAGACGGCGTCGTCCGGGTCGTCGAGCATCGTCGGGTGCAGGGTCAGGTCGAAGTGCACCCGCAGCGGCACCCGGGCCAGCGCCGCCGACACGCCCGCCGGGTCGGGCAGCACCTCCCGGAAGCTGCCGCCGACGGCCAGCAGCACGTCGATCTCGCCGCGCCCGGCGGCGTCGATCATCGCCGCGGTCGTGATGCCCGGCCGGCTCGGCACGGGGAAGCCGTAGTGGCCCTCCAGCGCCGCCGCCGCTTCGGGGTCGATCGGCACGCCGCCGGGGAACACGGTCGCGTAGGCGCCCATCTCGGCGCCGCCCTGGACGCCGGAGTGGCCGCGGATGGGCATGAGCCCGCAGCCGGGGCGGCCGACGAGGCCGCGGGCCAGCGCCAGGTCGATGACGGCCTGGACGTTCTCCTCGCCCTGTGCCTGATGGGTCAGACCCATGCCCCACACGAACGCGCCGCTGCCCGCGCGGCCGATGAGCTCGGCGTAGGCGACGACCTCGGCGCGCGGCACCCCGCTCTCCCGCTCGACGCGCGCCCAGTCGAGGTGCGCGAGGTCGTCCCGCAGGTCGTCCCAGCCGCTGGTGTGGTCGGCGACGAAGCCCTCGTCGAGCAGCCGCAGCTCGTCGAGGGCCTTGAGCGCGCCACGCAGGAAGGCGCGGTCGCCACCGGGCGCGACCTGGACGAAGCGGTCGGCGATGGTCGTGCCGAACAGCGCGCTCTCGGCGTCGGAGGGGACCCAGTAGGCGTCCATGCCGCTCTCGCGGTAAGGGTTGACGACCACGACCTTCGTGCCCGCCTTCTTGGCGTGGTAGAGGTACTTCATCATCACGGGCTGGTTCTTGGCCGGGTTCGAGCCGATGAAGGTGACGACGTCGCTGCCGATGAGGTCGGCGTAGCTGCAGGTGGTGGCGCCGACGCCGAGCGAGCGCTTCAGGGCGACCGTGCTCGGCGCGTGGCACAAGCGCGCGGCGTTGTCGACGTTGTTCGTGCCGATCGCGCGCATCGCCTTCTGCGCCTGGTAGTAGGTCTCGTTGGGGATCCCGCGGCTGGTGAGGTAGAGGAAGGTGCGGTCCGGCTCGGTGGCGGCGATGCGCTCGGCGACCAGGTCGATCGCGTCGTCCCAGCCGACGCGCTGGAAGCCCGGGTCGCCGCGGCGGCGCAGCAGGGGGAAGGGGAGCCGGCCCAGCGCCCGCAGGTCGCGGGCGCGCAGCACGCGCAGGGCGGCGACGTCGCTCAGGCGTGCCGGGTCGAGTTCCGGCAGCGTGTTGAGCCGCAGCAGCCGCAGCCGCACGTTGCACAGGTGGACGCCGTCGACGGTCCAGTCGCGCATCCCGTGCGTGCCGAGGGCGCAGCCGTCGCAGGTGCCCTGGTTCAGGATGCGCCAGGCGTACCCGAGGCGGTCGCGGTTCTCCCAGGCGGCGCGGAACACCTCGCCGAAGTTGTCGAGCTTGCGCAGCGGGACGCGGCTGGCCCAGGTGTTCGGGTCCCACCCCGGTCGCGGCTCGCGGAACGGCGCTAACGGTCGGCTGCGGAAGACGCCCATCGATGCCCCCTATTCGCTGTGCCGAACAGCCTAGCGCGTGTCGGGGGTAGCCTGGGTCGTGGCCGCCGCACCCTCGTCCTCGGGGTCCAGCCCCGCCGCCAGGCGCGTCAGGGCGTCGAGCACGGCGGCGCTCCTCTCTCGCCCGAGCTCGCGGAGCATGGGCGCGACGCGCGCCTCGAGCGCCGCGTGGGCCGCGGCCAAGACCGTGTGCCCATGGGGCGTGACGCTGAGGACGCGGCGCCGGTGGTCCTCGGGGTCGAGCGCGCGGCGCACGAGGCCGGCGCCCTCGAGCGCGGCGAGACGGCGCGACACCCCGTGCGGCGGGATGCGCAGCGCGGAGGCGATCTCGCCGGGCGCGAGGTCCGTCATCGCGACGGTCTCGAGGAAGACGAAGTCGTCGAGGTCGAGGCCGGCGGAGGCGCGCAGGGTGGGCGCCGCGCGCGCCTCGAGGCGTCGCCAGGCGCCCGCCAGGCCGTGGACGAGGCGCCGCGCGTGGCCCGCGCCGGTGGTGGCCGTCATGCAAAGATCATATCGTGCAGACATTGCAAAACGCAAACACATGCGTGCGGCGCTCGTCGGCGCCGACGAGACCGGCGTCGGCGCGAGTCGCTTCGTGCGTCGGTTGCGGGCTGGACGGCGCCCATGAGGGTCCTGCGCTGGCGGTGGGAGGCAGCAGGCGGCGCGGCCGCGGGCGCCCCGGCAGCAGGCGGCGCGGCCGCGGGCGCCCCGGCAGCAGGCGGCGCGGCCGCGGGCGCCCCGGCCTCGGGCGGCGCAGAGGCGGCGGTGCTCACCGGCCTCGGCCTCGCCGAGTTGGCCCGCCGCCTGCGCGCGGCCTTCACGGAGGGGGCGACGGCGGTCGAGCTCGAGGTCCCGGATCCCGACGCCGTCGACGCCGGGGGCGCCACCGCGGCGGGCCCCGTCGCGGGGCGCTGGCGCGGCTGGTTCGACCTCGCCGAGGCGCTCGGCTGTCGACTCGAGGCGCCGCGGCCGCTGGGCGGCGGGCGCGCCGCGCTGCGCCTGGTGCCCCTTCCGCCCGAGGCCGATTGGCACGGCGGTGCCGCCACCGCCGGGGCCGGCGACGCGGGCGGCAGCGAGCGCTACGCGGACCCGGAGGGCTTCGGCGCGGTGCGCAAGCTCGACCACCCGGGCTTCCTGCTGCCGCTGCTCGAGGCCCTCGAGCGGGTGCGGCCGCCAGACGGCGGGCGCGTCTTGGTGCTCGGTTGCCACCGTGGGGACGAGGTCGCGGCATTCGGGCTCCTCGACCGGCCGCCCGTCGGCCTCGACGTCGTCGGCGTCGACCATGCCGAGAGTCCTTTGGCGGAGGCGGCGCGCCGTTTCCCGACCGCACGCTTCTTGCGTCGCGACGTCGCCGACCTGCCGTCGGAGCTGGGGCGATTCGACCTGGTCGTCGCCATCGCGGTGCTGCAGAGCCCGGCGGTCGACGACCGGGCGCTGCTGCGGCGGCTGGTGCAGGCCCACCTGACGCCCGCGGCGGCGCTGCTGCTGGGCCTGCCGAACGGTCGCTTCCGTGGCCATGAGCCGGTCTGGGGCGCCCGCACCCGCAACTATCGGGAGCCGGACCTCTCGCTCGTCGTCAGGGACCTCGCCGCCTACCGCCGCTACCTGCACCAGCACGGCTTCCGGGCCCACGTCGGCGGGCGCTACGACCTGCTGCTCAGCGCCTGGCGCGGCGCGCGGCCGGGGTAGGGAACACCGCAGGCGGCGCACGCCGCCGCATGAGCGCACGCCGCCGGCGCCGGCCGCGGGTGGCGCTACCCGGCGCGCGACCGCGTACCATCGAGGTGCATGCCCTGGCAGGTGTTCGACCACACGGCCGACCTCGGCCTGCGGGTCGAGGCCGCCTCCCGCGAAGCGTTGTTCGAGGAGGCGGGACGGGCGTTGACGGCGCTGATCGTCGAGGAGCCGGACGCCGTGGTGCGGGAGCGGGAGCGCCTGGACGTCGCGTTGACGGCCGCCGATCCGGCCGACCTGCTGTTCGACTGGCTCCACGCGCTGCTCGTCGCCTTCGAGGTGCGCCACCTGCTGCTGGTGCGCTTCGCCACCGAGATCGTCGGGATCGACGATCTCGACGAGATCGTCGATCCCGACGATCCCGACGAGCACGAGGGCGGCCTGCAGTTGCGTGCCAGCGCCTGGGGCGAGCGGGTCGATCCCGCCCGGCACCGGCTGGTGCACGAGGTCAAGGCGATCACCTACCACGGGCTGTGGCTGGGGCGGCAGGGCGCGGGCTGGGCCGCCGAGGTGATCGTCGATGTGTAGCCGCGCGGCCCTGCGCGCCGCCGTGCGGGCCGCCACCGGGCGCGCGGCCACCGGGCGCCCGCGCACGCCCGATCGGAGGACGCGATGAAGCGGCCCGACCTGCACCGACGGCTCGAACGCATCGACGAGGTGCGCTGGCGGATCCCGCGCGACGCGGTCAGCGGCATGCGCTGCGACGGCGTGGTCTTCGCCGACGACGTGCTGATCGAGGCGCTGGGGGACGACCCGGCGCTGGAGCAGGTGGCGAACGTCGCCACCCTGCCGGGCATCGTGGGCGCGAGCCTGGCCATGCCGGACATCCACTGGGGCTACGGCTTCTGCATCGGCGGCGTCGCCGCCACCGACCCCGCCGAGGGCGGCGTCGTGTCGCCCGGCGGCGTCGGCTACGACATCAACTGCGGCGTGCGGCTGCTGCGCAGCGACCTGCGCGAGGAAGACCTCGGCGGCCGGCTCGAGGGCCTGGTCGACGCGCTCCAGGCCCACGTGCCCGCGGGCGTGGGCCGCTCCGGCCCGTACCACTTCGGGCCGCGCGAGCTCGAGGCGCTCATGCTGGGCGGCGTGCCGTACCTCGTAGGGCGCGGGCTGGCCACCGCCGACGACGTGCGCCACTGCGAGGCGGAGGGCCGCCTCGACGATGCGCGCCCCGACCTCGTCTCCGACGTCGCCAAGGCGCGCGGCGCGGAGCAGTGCGGCACGTTGGGAGCGGGCAACCACTTCGTCGAGGTGCAGGTCGTCGACCGCGTCGAGGACGCGGCGGCGGCGGCCGCCTTCGGGCTCGAGGCGGGCCAGGTGTGCGTGCTCATCCACTCGGGGTCGCGCGGCCTCGGCTACCAGGTCTGCGACGATGCCCTGCGCGCGCTGCGCGGCGTGCCCGAGCGCCATGGCATCGAGCTGCCCGACCGCCAGCTCGCCTGCGCGCCGATCGGCTCGCCCGAGGGGGCGCGGTACCTGGGCGCCATGCGCGCGGCCGCCAACTTCGCCTTCTGCAACCGTCAGCTGCTCGCCGTGGAGGTGCGCGAGGCCTTCGAGCGCTTCTTCGGGCGGCCCTGGCCGCGCCTCGGGCTGGAACTCGTCTACGACGTCGCCCACAACATCGCCAAGTTCGAGCGCCACGTCGTCGACGGCGGCGAGCGCACGCTGTGCGTGCACCGCAAGGGCGCCACCCGCGCGTTCCCGGCCGGGCACCCCGAGGTGCCCGAGGCCTACCGCGCGGTCGGCCAACCCGTCATCGTCCCTGGCGACATGGGGCGCGCCAGTTGGGTGCTGCGCGGCGGGCCGCTGGCCATGGAGCGCAGCTTCGGCACCACCTGCCACGGCGCCGGGCGCGTGATGAGCCGAACGGCGGCGGTCAAGGCCGCCAAGGGGCGCGACCTGCGCGCCGAGCTCGCCGCCCGCGGCGTCGTCGCCCGCGCGAGCAGCCGGCACGGCCTCGACGAGGAGCAGCCCGACGCCTACAAGGACGTCGACCGGGTGGTCGACGTCGTGCACCGCGCGGGCCTCTCCACCCGGGTGGCGCGGCTGCGGCCGCTGGGGGTCGTCAAGGGCTGAGTCCCGGCTCCGCGGCGGCCCCCCGGGCGTGCGCCCGGCCACCTCCGTACCCGCGGCGGGTCCGCACCGCGGTCGTATGCTCGCCGTCGTGACGCGCACGCGGCCGGGCGGCATGGCGGGGTTCACCCTCGTGTGGGCGGGGCAGCTGCTGTCGCTGCTCGGCTCCGCCATGACGGCCTTCGCCATCACCATCTGGGCGTGGCAGGAGACGGGCCAGGCGACCACGCTCGCGCTGGTCGGGCTGTTCACCTTCGCGCCGACGATGCTGCTCAGCCCCATCGCCGGCGCGCTGGTCGATCGCTGGAACCGCAAGCTGGTGATGATGCTCTCCGACCTGGCGTCGGGTCTGGCCACGATCGCGATGCTGGCCCTGTACCAGGCGGGCGCGCTCGAGATCTGGCACCTCTACCTCCTGGGCGCGTGGTCCGGGGCGTTCGCCGCCTTCCAGTTCCCCGCCTACTCGGCCGCGATCAGCACGATGCTGCCGCAGCGCCACTACGCCCGCGCGAGCGGCATGCTGTCGCTCGCCGAGTCCGCGTCGGGGATCGCCGCGCCGGTCCTCGCGGGCCTGCTGCTGGCGGCGGTGGGCGTGGCGGGCGTGTTCCTCATCGACATCGTCACCTTCGTCATCGCCGTCGTCACCCTGCTGCTGGTGGCCGTTCCGCAGCCGGTCGCCTCGGCGGAGGGGACCGCGGCACGCGGCGGGCTGTGGCGCGACGCCGGCTACGGCTTCCGCTACATCCTCGCGCGACCGGCGCTGCTGCGCCTGCAGCTCCTGTTCACGGTCAACAATTTCATCGCCGTGTTCGGCACGGTGGTGGTCGCGCCGATGGTGCTGGCGCGCACGGGTAGCGACCAGCTGGCCCTCGCGGGCGTGCACGCGGCGATGGGCGCCGGCGGCGTCGCGGGCGGCCTGGCGCTCAGCGTGTGGGGCGGGCCGCGGCGGCGCATCCACGGCGTGCTGCTCGGCATGGCCGGGTACGGCCTGCTCGGCACGCTGCCGCTCGGGCTCGGGCCGTCGCAGCCGTGGTGGATGGTGGCGGCCTTCGTGGGAGCGTTCATCGTCCCGTTGCTCAACGGCTCGAGCCAGGCGATCTGGCAGGCCAAGGTGGCGCCCGACGTCCAGGGGCGGGTGTTCGCCGCGCGTCGCTTCATCGCCCAGGGGACGGCCCCGCTGGCGATGGTCGCCGTCGGGCCCGTGGCCGACCGGGTCATGGAGCCGGCGATGCAACCGGGTGCCGGGCTCGCCGAGGCGTTCGGGCCGCTGGTGGGCGTGGGCCCGGGCGCCGGCATGGCGCTCATGCTGGTGCTCGCCGGCGCCGCCACCGGCCTCGTCGGGCTGCTCGGCTACCTCAGCCCGCTGGTGCGCGACGTCGAGTCGCGGCTCCCGGACCACGCGGACGCGGCCGTCAGCGAAAGCGGCCCGTGACGGCGTCGATCAGCGCCGGGGCGTCGTCCAACTCGCGCCGGCCCACCCATCCGAGCAGGCGGTCGTGCTACGCCGAGGTGGACTCCGACGCCGCCTCGGCGGCGGCGATGACCGGCAGGACGCCGAGGATGCTGTCGGGGTTCAGGGCGATCGCGTCGATGCCCTCGGCCACCAGGAACTCGGCGAACTCGGGGTAGTCGGACGGCGCCTGGCCGCAGATCCCGACGCTGCGGCCGGCGGCGTGCGCCCCCTCGATGAGCAGCCGCACCGCCCGCTTCACCGCCTCGTCGCGCTCGTCGAACATGTCCGCCAGCCGCGTCGAGTCGCGGTCGATGCCGAGCACGAGCTGGGTGAGGTCGTTGGAGCCGATCGAGAAGCCGTCGAAGCGCTCGGCGAAGCGGTCGACCAGCAGGACGTTCGAAGGCACCTCGGCCATCACCTGCACCTCGAGGCCGTTCTTGCCGCGCTCCAGGCCCTCCCCGGCCATCAGCGCCAGCACCCTGTCGGCCTCGTCGATGGTCCGGCAGAACGGGATCATCACCACGACGTTGTCGAAGCCGAGCTCCTCGCGCACGCGGCGGATGGCGCGGCACTCCAGCGCGAAGGCCGCGCGGTAGCCCTCGGCGTCGTAGCGCGAGGCGCCGCGGAAGCCGAGCATGGGGTTCTCCTCGTGCGGTTCGAACTCGCGGCCGCCGATCAGGGCCGCGTACTCGTTGGTCTTGAAGTCGCTGGTGCGCACGATCACGGGCTGCGGGTACTGCGAGGCGGCCATCTTGCCGATGCCGCGCACGAGGCGGTCGACGAAGAACTCGGGCTTGTCGTCGTAGCCGTGGGTCAGATCGGCGATGCGGCGCTTCGCCTCCTCGTCGCGCAGCTCGTCGAAGTGCAGCAGGGCCATGGGGTGCACCCGGATGAGGTCGCTGATCATGAACTCCATGCGCGCCAGGCCGATGCCGTGGCACGGCAGGCGCCACCAGCGCAGCGCCGCCGTGGGGCTCGCCAGGATGAGCATGACCTGGGTACGCGTGCGGGGCACGTCGGCGATCTTGGTCGTCGTCGCGCGGAAGGGGAGGCTGCCGGCGTAGACGAAGCCGTGGTCGCCCTCGGCGCAGCTCAGCGTGATCTCCTGGCCGTCGCGCAGGACGCGGGTGGCGTCGTTGCTGCCGACGATCGTGGGGATCCCCAGCTCGCGGCTGATGACCGCCGCGTGGCAGGTGCGGCCGCCGTGGTCGGTGATCACGCCGGCGGCGCGCTGCAGGATCGGCATCCAGTCGGGGTCGGTCATGCCGGTCACCAGGATGCGGCCGTCGATGAAGCGGTCGATGTCGTTGACGCTCTCGATGACCTGGACCTGGCCGTGGGTGATCGCCTCGCCGATCGCCTGACCGCTGACGAGCACCTCGCCGCGCATCTCCAGGGCGTAGCTCGACAGGGTGTCGGTCGCGCGCTGCGACTGCACGGTCTCCGGGCGGGCGGCCACGAAGTAGACCTCGCCCGTCTCCCCGTCCTTGGCCCACTCGAGGTGCATGGGGCAGCCGAAGAGCCGCTCCACCGCCACCGCCCAGCGCGCCAACTGCAGCACCTCGTCGTCGTCGAGCACGCGCGCACGGCGCTCGACCTGGCTGGTGTCCTTGAGCGCCGTCGTGCTGGTGCCGCCCTCCGCGTAGATCAGCTGCTGCTGCTTCTCGCCGACGTGCGCCTCGATGATCGGCCGCAGCCCCGGCTTCTCCAGCAGCGGCTTGAAGACCATGTACTCGTCGGGGTTGACCGAGCCGCGGACCACCGTCTCGCCCAGGCCCCAGGCGGCGTTGATGACCACGGCGTCCTCGAAGCCGGTCTCGGGGTCGATGCTGAACATCACCCCGGCACCCGCGATGTCGCTGCGCACCATCTTCATGACGCCGACCGACAGCGCCATGCGCAGGTGGTCGATGCCGTGGGCGATGCGGTAGCTGATCGCGCGGTCTGTGAACAGCGAGGCGTAGCACGCGCGGCAGGCGTCGAGCACGTCGGCGTCGCCGCGCACGTTGAGGAAGGTCTCCTGCTGCCCGGCGAAGCTCGCCTCCGGGAGGTCGGTCACCGTCGCGGAAGCCCGGATGGCGACGTCGGCCTCGTCCGTGTCGAACTTCTGGCCCAACTCGCGGTAGGCGTCGCGGATCGCGTCGGCCACTTCGGGCGGGAACTCGCCCTGCAGGAAGAGCCGCCGGATCGCCTTGCCGACGCGGTGGATGGGGCGGCTGCCGGCCGCCAGGGCCGCGAGCTGCGCCTCCATCGCCTCATGGATGCCGTTGGCCGCCACGAACCGCTCGTAGGCCGCGGACGTGGTGGCGAAGCCCGCCGGGACGCGCACCCCCTGGTCACCGAGTGCCGCCGCCATCTCGCCCAAGGCGGCGTGCTTGTCGCCCACCTGCGGGGCATCGGAGCGATCGAGTTCGGCGAGCCAACGAACGAGCGTCGGGGCTGACGTCATGTGGGACCTCCTGCCGCCGCGATCGCCCCTCGGAAGGGCCGCGGTCGGCACGCGTGCGACCCGCGCGCCGATTCCCTCCCGACGAGGTGCGGCCGTCCGGCGCATGGGTAAAGACAGGTTAGCGCGGTCGTGCGCGCGTTCACAAGGTAGCAACGTCCTCGTGTGGCACGGCCGCGGACGACGCCCCCAGGGACTCCGGACCCTGAAGTCGCGGCCCGCGCCGGCCTACGATGGGCCAGACGGAACCGATGCGCCGATCCCGTGCCGCCCGTGGCGGCCGTCGGTGCCGCCCGTGGCGGCCGTCGGTGCCGCCCGTGGCGGCCGGTCGGCGGCGTCGCCCGGATGGGAGGTCCCACACATGCGTTACGACGTCGCGGTGATCGGTGGCGGCGTGATCGGCTGCGCCATCGCCCGCGAGCTCTCGCGCTACCGGCTGCGGGCCGTCGTCATCGAGCGCGATTGCGAGGTCGGGCTCGGCACCAGCAAGGCGAACAGCGGCATCATCCACGCCGGCCACCACGGCGCTGAGGGCACGCTCAAGGGCGAGCTGGAGTGGCGGGGCAACCAGATGTGGGACGCGCTGGCAGACGACCTGCACTTCGGCTTCAAGCGCATCGGCGACCTGACCTGCGCCTTCGACGAGGACCAGCGGGCCACGCTGCGCCAGATCATGCAGCAGGGCAAGCGCCGCGGCGTTCCCGGCCTGGAGCTGTGGGGCCCGGAGCGCATTCGGCGCGAGGAGCCCCACCTGTCGCACGACATCGTCGAGGCGCTCTACGCGCCGACCGCCGGCGTGGTCAATCCCTACGAGGCCTGCTTCATGCTCGGCGAGAGCGCGGTGCGCAACGGCGTCGACCTCGCGCTCGAGCACACGGTGACGAACATCCGCCGCAGCGAGAAGGGCTTCGACATCGACGCCAGCGTCGGTGACGATGCGACGCCCACGCTGATCAAGGCGCGCTTCGTCGTCGACGCCGCCGGCCTGCACGCCGACGCGATCGCCGACATGGTCGACGCGGGCGGCTTCCGCATCCGCGCCCGCAAGGGCGAGGAGTACCTGCTCGACAAGCGCCTCGTCGGTTACGTCAAGCGCGTCGTCTTCCCGTGCCCGACGCCGACCTCCAAGGGCATCCTGGTCATCCCGACGTACGACGGCACCCTCATGGTGGGTCCCACCGCCACCTGGGCCGACAAGGGCGACCTGACCACCACCGCCGAGGGCAGCGCCGAGGTCTTCGCCGGCGCCCGCAAGCTCGCACCCGGCATCAGCGAGAAGGACTGCATCGCGGAGTTCGCGGGGCTGCGTGCCGTGTCCGACACGGAGGAGTTCGTCCTCGGCCCCTCGCGCGTCGCCGGCTTCGTGCTGGCCGCCGGCATGCAGTCGCCGGCCCTGACCGCGGCCCCCGCGGTCGCGACGGTGGTGCTGGACGCGCTGCGCGACGACGGCCTCGAACTCGTCGCCAAGGACGACTTCGAGCCCGGCGTCCCCGCGCCCGTGCGCTTCGCCGAGCTCTCCACCGCCGAGCAGCGCAGCCTGGTCGCCCGCGACCCGGCCTACGCGCGGCTGGTGTGCCGCTGCGAGATCGTCACCGAGGGCGAGGTGCGCGACGCGATCGACCGCGGCGCCCGCACCCTCGACGGCATCAAGTTCCGCACCCGCGCGGGCATGGGCCGCTGCCAGGGCGGCTTCTGCACCTGGGGCTGCATGGAGCTGCTGCACGAGCGGCTCGGCATCCCGCTGACCGCGGTCACCAAGCGCGGCGGCGACTCGTGGGTCGCCATGGAGCGTCTGGAGGGGACGGCATGATCACGCCCAAGCCCGCCCACCTGCAGCCGCGTTACGACGTCGTCGTCGTCGGCGGCGGCCCCGCCGGCCTCGCGGCCGCCGTCGGCGCGCGCGAGAGCGGCGCCGAGCGCGTGCTCGTCATCGACCGCGAGCCCGAGGCGGGCGGCATCCTGCAGCAGTGCATCCACCCCGGCTTCGGCCTGCACCACTTCGGCGAGGAGCTCACCGGCCCGGAGTACGCCCAGCGCGCGATCGAGCAGACGATCGAGCGCGACGTCGACGTGTTGTCGTCGGCCTACGTGCTCGACGTCGCGGCCGACCGGCGCCTCAAGGTCACCTCGCGCGACCACGGTATCGCCATCCTCGACGCCGGCGCCGTGGTGCTGGCGATGGGCGCGCGGGAGCGCACCCGCGCCGCCATCCGCATCCCGGGCGAGCGCCCCGCCGGTGTCATGACCGCCGGCTTCGCGCAGAAGCTCGTCAACCTCGGCGGCTTGCTGCCAGGTCGCCGCGCCGTCATCCTCGGCTCGGGCGACATCGGCCTGATCATGGCCCGGCGGCTCGTACTCGAGGGCGTCGAGGTCGAGGGCGTGTACGAGCTCATGCCGCATGCCAACGGCCTCAACCGCAACATCGTGCAGTGCCTGCACGACTACGACATCCCGCTGCACCTCTCCACCACCGTCGTCCACATCGACGGCCGGGAGCGCGTCGAGCGGGTCACGGTCGCGCCCGTCGACGATTCGTTCCGGCCGAACATGGCGCAGGCACGCGACATCCCCTGCGACACCCTGCTGGTGTCGATCGGGCTGATCCCCGACAACGAGCTCGCCCACCGGCTCGGGCTGCGGCTCGATCCGGTCACGACCGGCCCCGTCGTCACCAGCACGATGGAGACCACGCGCGACGGGGTGTTCGCCTGCGGCAACGTCGTCCACATCCACGACCTCGTCGACTACGTCAGCGAGGAGTCGACGCTGGCCGGACGCGGGGCCGGCGCCTACGCCACCGGCACCCCGTCGGTGCCGGACAACGTGCGCCTGACGCCGGGCGAGAACGTCCGCTACTGCGTGCCGCCCACGATCACCACCGACCGCGAGCACACCGTCTACATGCGCGTCACCAAGCCGATGGCGCCCTGCACGCTGCACCTGGGCGACGTCTACAAGCGCCCGCTGCGCTACGTGTTCCCCGGCGAGATGGTGACGCTCAAGGTGCGACCGCGCTTCCTGGAGGGTTTCCACGGCGGCTCGCTGCCCGTCAGCATCGTTCCCCGGGAGGAGGGGGGCTCGGCATGAGCGAGGTCCATCGCGACGACACCCACGTGTCGCACTACCTCTGCATCGGCTGCCCGCTCGGTTGCCGCCTCGAGGTCGAGGAGGAAGACGGCGAGATCGTCGAGATCCGCGGCCAGTCGTGCAAGAGGGGCGAGGTGTTCGCGCGCCAGGAGCACACCGACCCCCGGCGCGTGGTGACCACCACCGTCGCCGTCGACGGCGGCCGCTGGCCGCGGTTGCCGGTCAAGACCGCGGGCGACGTGCCCAAGGGCGCGGTCGTCGACGTCTGCCGCCTGCTGCACGGCCTGCGGCTCGAGGCGCCGGTGGCGATCGGCCAGCTGATCGCCGCCGACGCGCTCGGCACCGGCGTCGACGTCGTCGCCAGCCGCGATCTGCCGAGGAAGTAGCCTGGCGCATGCCC
This sequence comes from Trueperaceae bacterium, assembly GCA_019429025.1. Lineage (GTDB taxonomy): Bacteria > Deinococcota > Deinococci > Deinococcales > Trueperaceae > JAABTL01. The sequence goes on from JAHYJQ010000023.1 coordinate 18,306, forward strand.
CACGACGCCGACCCCGCCGACGCCGCGCTGCCCTTCCACGTGCAGGAGAACCGCCGCTACTGGGACGAGATGGCCCACGCGTGGGTCGGCGGCGGCGAGCGCGCCTGGGCACGGGACGAACCCGTGTGGGGCATCTGGGGCGTGCCGGAGCACGCGCTCGACCTGCTGCCGGCCGACATGCGCGGCCTGGACGCCGTGGAGCTCGGCTGCGGCACCGGCTACGTGTCGGCCTGGATGGCGAGGCGCGGCGCGCGCGTGACCGGCATCGACAACTCCGCGGAGCAGCTGGCGACCGCCCGCCGGCTCGCGGACGATCACGGCATCGCGCTGACGCTGGTACACGGCAACGCCGAGGCGACGCCGTTCCCCGATGCCTCGTTCGACTTCGCCATCAGCGAGTACGGCGCGGCCATCTGGTGCGACCCCGAGCGGTGGCTGCCGGAGGCGCACCGCGTCCTGCGGCCCGGCGGGCGCCTGGTCTTCCTGGGCCACCACCCGTGGGCGCAGGTGTGCGCGCCGCCCGACGGCTCGCCGGTCGTCGAGCGGCTGGAGCGCCCCTACTTCGGGCTTGGCCGGCTCGATTGGACCCAGGTGGCGATCGAGCCCGGCGGCGTCGAGTTCAACCTCACCGTCTCGGACTGGTTCGCGCTCTTCCGCCGCGTCGGCTTCGCCGTCGAGGACTACCTCGAGCCGCGCCCGGAGCCGGGCGACGACGGCGAGGACCGCTTCTTCGTCAACCGCGGCTGGGCGCGGCGTTTCCCCAGCGAGCAGGTGTGGAAGCTGCGCAAGGCCTGACGCGGAGGGCCCCCCTTCGCGCGCTCGCCGGACCCCCTGCGGTGACCGCTCAGTCGGCGGTCACCTTCCGGTCGCGCACCGGGCAGGCGATCTCGCCCACCCCGGGGATGACGCAGCCGATCGTCGCGCCGTGGCGCAGCACCGCCGCGCCGGGGGTGCCGGTCGCGATGACGTCGCCGGGCTCGAGCGTCATCACCTGGGAGAAGAAGGCGACCAGCTGGGGCGGCGAGAACATCATGGCGTCGACGGTGTTGCGCCGGTGGACGACGCCGTCGAGCATCGTGCGCACCTCCAGCGCCGCCAGCTCGCCGACCTCGTCCAGCGTCACCAGGTGCGGCCCGAACGCGAAGAAGGTGTCGAAGCTCTTGGCGCGCGTCAGGAAGCGCGGGTTGCGCTGCAGGATGTCCTCGGCGGTCATGTCGATGATCGGCACCACGCCCGCAACCGCGTCGAGCGCCTCGCCCTCGTCGAGGTCGCGGCAGCGGCGCCCGATGACCAGCCCGAGCTCCGCCTCGCCCGTGGTGCGCTGCGACTGCGGCGGCAGCACGACCTCGTCGCCCGGCCCGACGATGGTGGTCGCGGGCTTCATGAAGGTGGCGGGCTCGTCGGGCCGCCGCTCGCCGAGGTCACCGGCGTGCTCGGCGTAGTTGAGGCCGACGCCGAGGATCTTGCGCGGGTGGCGCAGCGGTGGCCCGATGCGCCACCCGGCGTCGGCCTGGGGCAGCGCGGTGATCGCGTCCGGATGACCGTCGGCCCAATGCCGCAGGGCGTCGAACGCGCCGCCGTCGAGCAGCGCGTCGATCCGCCCGGGCCAGTCGGCGCCGGCGGCGCGGGCCGCGTCGGCGACGAGCACGTGCCCCTGCGCCGTGCGCAGCGCGGCGGCGTCGGGGCGGTCGGGGTGGACGAGGTTGGCGAGGCGCACGGGGCCGGCGGCTCAGGCGCCCGGGGCGGTCGCCCCTGCCGGGGCGGTCGCCTCGGCCGGGAAGGGCGCCTCGGCCGGCGCGACGGCCGCGCCCGGCGTCGACAGGAAGGCCGTCAACAGCGCCACCGCGGCCTCGAGGTCGCGCTTGGCGAGCATCTCCACCACCGTGTGGACGTAGCGCGACGGGTTCGACAGCGTCACGCTGGCGACGCCGCCGCGGCTCCGCTGGATGGCGCCCGCGTCGGTGCCGCCGAGCGGCAGCACCTCGAACTGGTGGGCGATGCCCTGCGCGACGGCCAGGTCGGCGAGCGCGTCGACCAGCCAGGGCTGGCTGATCGTCGAGCTGTCGCGCACCTTGATCGCCACGCCCTGGCCGAGCCGGGTCACGGCGAGGTGCTCGGGCGTGCCGGGGGTGTCGACCGCCAGCGTCGTGTCGAGCGCGATGCCCACGTCCGGCTGGACCGCGAACGCGCTGGTGATGGCGCCGCGCAGGCCGACCTCCTCCTGCGTGCTGAAGACGGCCGCCACCCGCACCGCGGGCGACGCGAGCCGCCGCAGGCTCTCGATGAGCACCCAGCAGCCGCTGCGGTCGTCCATCGCCTTGCCGCTGACCACGTCGCCGAGGTCGACGAAGGGCTGCACGAGGGTGACCATGTCGCCGACTCGGACCTCGGCCTTCACCGTCTCGGCCGGCAGCCCGAGGTCGACGACGAACTCGTCGAGCTCGGGGATCTTCTTGCGGTCCTCGGGCGTGGCGATGTGCACGGGCTTCACGCCCGGGTTGAGCACGCCCATGCGCGGGCCGCCGCGGCGGGTGTGGACCCTGACGTGGCGGGCGAAGAGGTTGCGCACGTCGAAGCCGCCGTGGTTCTGCAGCCGCAGGAAGCCCTTGTCGTCGACGTGGCGCACCACGAAGCCGATCTCGTCCATGTGCGCGCTGACCATGACGAGCGGCGCGTCGGCCGGGCCGTCGAACTCGACGATGAGGTTGCCCATGGCGTCGACGCGGGCGCCGGCGGCGAGGTCGCCCAGCGCCTCGCGGACCACGCCGCGGACCGCCTCCTCGCGTCCGGGGATGCCGTCGGTCTCGCAGAGTCGCTTCAGTAGCTCGTAGTCGTGGGTCATGCGCGAGGCTACCACCGGGCGGCGAGGGCCCCGCGCCCCGGCCCGGCGGGAACCCGCGATCGGTAGGCAGGGGCCGCGGCCGGACGCGGACGTCCGGCCGCGGCCCCCTCCAGCGTCGGTTCAGCCGCCCGCGGCCGCCGCCAGTTCCTCGATCAGCTCGTTGAGTTCTCGTTGCGCCTCGGCCCGCTGCTCGCGCCGGTCGGCGATCGCCTCGCGCAGCT
>JAHYJQ010000371.1 GCA_019429025.1 Trueperaceae bacterium
CGTACCGCACGCTCGCCGACGACGTCGCCGGGCTGGCGGAGCTGCGCGAGATGGCCGGAGCGGACGACGCCGGCGACCTGGCGGACGAGGAGGCCCGGGTGGAGGCCGACCTCGAACGCCTCTACCGCGAGACGCTCTTCCGCGGCGAGCACACCGACCGCGCCGCGATCGTCACGATCAAGCCGGGCGCCGGCGGGACCGAGTCGTCGGACTGGGCGGGCATGCTGCTGCGCATGTACCGGCGCTACGCGGAGCGCGCCGGCTTCAAGGTGGAGCTGCTCGACGCCGTCGGCAGCGACGCGGCGCCCAACGGCATCGACTACGCGCAGATGATCGTTCGCGGCGAGCGGGCCTTCGGGCTGCTGTCGGCCGAGGGCGGCGTCCACCGCCTGGTGCGCATCAGCCCCTTCGACAGCCAGAACCGGCGGCACACGAGCTTCGCGTCGGTCGAGGTCATGCCCGAGATCGACGACGCCATCCACATCGACATCGACCCGAAGGACGTGCGCGTCGACGTCTACCGCTCGTCCGGCCCCGGCGGCCAGTCGGTCAACACCACCGACTCCGCGGTGCGCGTCGTCTACCGCGGCGGCACGCCCGACGAGATCGTCGTGACCTGCCAGGACGGCAAGTCGCAGATCAAGAACCGCGAGAAGGCGATGACCGTGCTGCGCTCGCGGCTGTGGGAGCGCGAGGAGCGCCGGCGCCTCGAGGAGCAGATGAAGGCGCGGGGCAGCCAGAAGGCCATCGAGTGGGGATCGCAGATCCGCAGCTACGTGCTCGACAAGCAGTACGTCAAGGACCACCGCACCGGCGCGATGCGCCACGACCCCGACCACGTGCTCGACGGCGACATCGAGGACCTCATCTGGAGCGGCCTCGAGTGGCGCGCCACCGAGGCGCTCGGCGAGGGCGCGCCACAGAGCGCCTGATCGCCGTGGGCGTCGTCCGCGTCCTGGCCATCTCCGACGCGGTCTCGCCCGTCGTCTACTCGGAGAACTTCCCCGGCAACCTGCCGCCGTTCGACGTCGTCCTGTCCGCGGGGGACATGCCGGGCCACGTGCTGGAGTTCATCGCCACCAAGACGCGCACGCCCCCCGTCTACGTCATCGGCAACCACGCCAACGCCTACCTGCGCGGCGAGGACCCCGACGAGGCGCGCCTGCCGGGGGGCTGCATCAACGCCCACCGGCGGGTCGTGTGCGTCGCCGGCCTGCTCGTCGCCGGTTTCGAGGGCTCCGCCCGCTACCGCCCGGGTCCGCACCAGTACGGCCAGGCGGCCTACCACGCGATGCACGCCGGCATGACGCCGCAACTGGCGTGGCACCGCGCCCGGCACGGCCGGGCCGTCGACGTGCTGCTGACCCATGCGGCGCCCGTCGGCCCGCAGGCCGGCGACGACTGGCCGCACCGCGGGGTGGCCGCCTTCAACCGCTTCCACGCTCGCTGGCGGCCGCAGGTGCACGTGCACGGCCACGTGCACCTCTCGGGCGCCAACGCCAGCCGCTCGTACGTGACCGCGCACGGCGTCCGGGTCGTCAACGCCTACGAGTTCACGACGTTCGCGGTCGAGGTTCCGTGAGGGCACGCCCTCCCGGAACCGCGCGAGGTCGCGTGACGGCTTGCCGTCGCGGAACCACGCGAGGTACCGCGACCGCGCGCGACCATCCGTTCCCCGACCCCGCCCCGAGGAGACCGGCATGACCGAAGACGAACGTCCCGCCGCGCCGGACCGCGCGCCCACGCGCGAGGTGTGGCGATCCCTGCTACCCGAGGCGGTCCTCGCGGGCCGCGGCGTGCCGTGGCTGGCGCCGGAGGCGCTCGACCACCTCGGCGACCCGGACGGCGAGCGCGTCGCCCTGCTCGCCGGCGGGCCCGTCCTCGTGCCGCGGCTCGCCTACGGCCACCTGCGCCTGACGGGCGCCGACCGGGTGCCCTTCGTCCACGGCCTCGTCAGCCACGACGTCGCCGGCCTGGGGGAGGGCGAGGCGGTCGACGCGCTGCTGCTCGACCACCGCGGCCAGCCACAGGCCGGTCTCACCGCCCACCGGCGCCGCGACGACCTGTTCCTCGCCGTCCACGACGGCCAGGGGCCGGCGGTCGCGCGGATCCTGGCCGAGCACGTGATCTTCGACCAGGTCGTCATCCAGGAGCTCGACGGGCGGTTGGCGAGCCTGACCCTGTGCGTGGCGGACGGCGAGGCGGCCGCGGGCGTGCTCGAGGCGGCCTGGCCGGGCGCCGGTGCGGCGCTGACGGCGGCGTCGGCCGCGGCGGGCGCGGCGCGGGCGCCGGTCGCGGTCGTGCCGACGCCCCACGGTCGCGCGCTGCTGCACCCGAGGCGCCTCGGGCCCGCGTGGGCCGTCGACGTGCACCTGCTGTCCGAGGACCTGGCGCCGGCATGGACGGCATGGGCCGGGGCCGGCGCCAGGCCGGTAGGCGAGCGCGCGTGGACCGCCGGCCGGGTGGCGCACGGGGCGGCGAGCGCGTACGCCGAGGGACGCCTCGGGCTGCCGCAGGAGACCGGTCTCGAGGACCGCGTCAGCTACCGCAAGGGGTGCTACCTGGGTCAGGAGATCATGGCGCGCGTCGAGGCGCGCGGCAGGTTGCGGCGCGGGCTGCGCGGCGTCCGGCTCGCCGGGCCGCCGCCCGGGCTCGGCGCGGCGCCCGGGTGGCGCCTCGAGGACGCGGCGGGCCGCGCCGTCGGCGCCCTCGGCAGCGCGGCACCTGCTCCCGACGGCGACGGCTGGTGGGGGCTGGTGGTCGTGCGCGACGACGCCGACGCCTCGG
>JAHYJQ010000372.1 GCA_019429025.1 Trueperaceae bacterium
GCCCGCTTAGCGTCGCGTTGGGGCGGGGGCGGGCGTGTGCGCGGACCTGGAGTCACGTTCCGTGCCAACGGTCCGCGCACACGCCCGCACCCACCCCCCTGCCGCCCGGGTGGTGGGTGCTCTGGGGGATCGCCCGCACGACCCGCGGTGGGGGGCCGATCGGTGGCGTGGGTTCGAGCGGCGACCCGCAACCCGTTGGCGGTGACCCAACGGCCCGCCCGCACTCCCTGACCCCACTCCGCCACCCAACGGCCGTGGTGGGCCCCGACCCCACCCGCACCGTAGACTGGGGCCATGAACCTCATCGAGCGCCGCTACCTGACCGATGCTTGGCACGATACCGATGCCACCTTCGACGTGACCGAACCGGCCACCGGCACCGTCCTCGGACGGGCCGCCGACTGCGGCGAGTCCGAGGCGCGGGCCGCGATCGACATCGCCTGGGACGCGTTCGAATCATGGCGCGCGACGAGCCCCTTCGAGCGGGCCAAGGTGCTCCGCCGTTGGTTCGAGGGGATCATGACGCACCAAGACGAGCTCGGTCGCCTCATGGCGCGCGAGATGGGCAAGCCGCTGCGCGAGGCGCGCGGCGAGGCCGCCTACGCCGCCAGCTTCGTCGAGTGGTACGCCGAAGAGGGCAAGCGCGTCTACGGCACCTGGATCCCCAGCCACGCGCCCCACAAGCGGCTGATGTCGATCCGCCAACCGGTGGGGCCGAGCTTCGCGGTGACACCATGGAACTTCCCGGCGGCGATGCTGACCCGCAAGGCCGCCCCGGCCCTCGCCGCCGGCTGCACCATGATCGTGAAGCCGGCCAAGCAGACGCCGTTCACCGCGCTGCGTCTCGCCGACCTGTGGGTCGAGGCGGGGGGGCCAGCGGGCACGCTGCAGGTGCTGCCCGCCTTCAAGCCCGCGCCCCTGTCGAGCGTCATGATGGACGACCCGCGGATCCGCAAGCTCACCTTCACCGGCTCGACCGAGATCGGCCAGGTCCTCTACCGACAGTCGGCGGACACGGTGAAGCGCATGTCGCTGGAGCTCGGCGGGCACGCCCCGTACCTCGTGTTCGACGACGCCGATCTCGACACGGTGGTGCGCGAGGTCACGGCCTGCAAGTTCCGCAACGCCGGGCAGACCTGCGTCTGTACCAACCGCATCTACGTGCAAGACGGCATCCACGACGCCTTCGTGGCGGCCTTCACCGACGCCGTGCGGGCCCTGCGCCTGGGCGACCCCCTCGAGGAGACCACCGACGTGGGCCCGCTGGTCGACATCCACGGCGTCCGCAAGGTGGAGGATCACGTGGCGGACGCGGTCGCGCGCGGCGCCAGGGTCGTCACCGGTGGCGAGCGCGGCGAGGGGCTGTTCTACGAGCCCACGCTCCTCGTCGGCGTCGAACCGGGGATGAAGATCCTCGAAGAGGAGACCTTCGGCCCGGTCGCCCCCGTGCTGCGTTTCTCCACCGAGGCCGAGGCCATCGCGCGCGCCAACGACACGCCCTACGGCCTCGCCGCCTACCTCTACACGCGTGACCTCGCCCGCGCCATCCGCGTGGCAGAGGCCCTCGAGTACGGTCTCATCGGTGTCAACGACGGCGTGCCGTCGGTGGCGCACGCGCCGTTCGGTGGCGTGAAGGCCTCGGGCATCGGCCGCGAGGGAGGCCCCTGGGGCATCGAGGAGTACCTGGAGACGAAGTACATCTCGTTGGGGATCGGCTGACTTGAGCGAGCGGGCCGCGGGCGCGGACGGCGATCCCACCGCGCCCCCGCGGCTGCCCGGCGGCCCCGCGGCCGCCGACGACCCGGGCGCGATGCTCGCGGCCCTCCTGACGGCCCTGCGGTCGGGTCGAGACGCCGGGGCCGCGGCCCTGTGGGCGTCGCTGACCCCCCGTGCGCGCGGCCCGCTGGGCGACCTCGCCGGCGCCCGCCGCGCGCTGGCCAACGAGCTGCTCGCACCCCTGGTGGGGCACGCCTCCGCCGTGGTCGACCCGTGGGAACGGCACGGCGACGTGGCCCGCACGCACGTGCGCGTGGTGGTCGATCCGCCGAGTGCGCCGTCCGGCCAGGCGGTGAGCGCCCTCTACCTCGTCTCCGCCAGACGCGACGCGGAGACGGGCTGGCGCCTCACCGGGCTGCGCCGCGACGACCTCCCCTGGGCATGAGCGTGGGTGCCGCTGCGGGTCAGCGCCGCGGCACCACCTGCACGATGAGCGCCACGGGTTCGCGACCGCCGGTCGAGCGGGCGACGAGCGTGCCGCGCAGCTGCTGGCCGCCCAGCCGGGCGTCGGCGGGCACGTCGAGTTGCAGCGTCGCCACCAGCACGGGCGGCCGGCCGCCGCGCGACTCGGACCACACGTCCACGAGCCGCCAGCTCCACCCGGCGGGACCGACGACGTCGACCAGCTCGAACTCGCTCGTCACGCGCGCGCCGCTGCCGTCGACCCCGAGCGGGACCTGGAACGCGCCCGTGAACGCGCCGGCCCGCAACCCGAACGCGCCGGAGGGGAAGGTGCTGCGGGCGTAGACGGTCGCGCCGGCGGTCGTGGTCACGTTGCGGTCGCGCTGCAGGTCGACGGGGTTGTTGCGGCTGCCGACGACCGCGGGCGCGCAGCCGGCCACCAGGACGGCCAGCACGATGGCGAGGAGGATCAGCGGTGATCTGCGCATGCCCCGAGCGTACGGCACGACGGCCCCCGGCGGGGGCGGCCGGCGACGCAGCGGCCAGCGACGCGGCGGGCGATCAAGCCGCACGACCTCCCGGCCGCCGGCGCGCCCGGCCGAGCG
>JAHYJQ010000373.1 GCA_019429025.1 Trueperaceae bacterium
GTCGCGGATCGCGGCGGGGTCGCGCTCGCGGGCGACACGCGCGTGCTCGCGCTCGGCGGCGGCGGCCAGCAGGCCGTCGCGGCCACCGAAGCGGCGGATGACGGTCTGCACCGTCACGCCGGCGCCGGCGGCGACCTCGTCGAGCGAGAACCCTAGGCCGGGCCGCTCCCAGAACAGCGCGACGAAGGCATCCAGGATGCGCTCGCCCGTCCGCGCGGCGCGCTCGGCGCGGACACCCATGCGGTAGGGGCGGGGCGTCGTGTCATTCATGTTAATGGTGCTAACACGATTTCTCCCGCGCGTCACCGGACGGCGCGCCCCCACCCGTTACCCTGACCCCGTGACCCCTCGCTCGAGCCGACCCCCCCACCGCCAACTCGGCACGACCGGACTCGCCGTCTCCCCCCTCGCCCTCGGCCTGGCCGCGCTCGGCCGCCCGGGCTACATCAACCTCGGCCACGGCGACGACCTCGAGGGCGAGCGCAGCGTCGCGGCCATGGAGGCGCGCGCCCACGAGGTCCTCGACGCCGCCTGGGCCGGCGGCGTCCGCGCCTTCGACGCCGCCCGCTCCTATGGGCGAGCCGAGGCCTTCCTCGCCAGCTGGCTCGCCCGCCGAGGCATCGCGCCCAGCGACGCCCTCGTCAGCTCCAAGTGGGGCTACACCTACACCGCCGACTGGCAGATCGACGCCGAGACCCACGAGGTCAAGGAGCACTCGCTCGCCGCGCTGAGGCGCCAGTGGCCGGAGAGCCGCGCGCTCCTCGGCGACCACCTCGCCCTCTACCAGGTCCACTCCGTCACGCCGGACAGCCCGGCGCTCGGCGACGACGCCCTGCTCGCCGAGCTCGCGGGCCTCAGGCGCGGGGGCCTCCGCATCGGCCTCTCCACCAGCGGCCCGCGACAGGGCGAGGTCGTCGCCCGCGCGGTGAAGGTGCGCGTCGACGGCGAGCGCCTCTTCGACGCCGTGCAGGCGACCTGGAACCTGCTCGAGCCCTCGGCCGGTCCCGCCCTGGCGGCGGCCCGCGACGCCGGCATGGGCGTCATCGTCAAGGAGGCGCTCGCCAACGGGCGCCTGACCGACCGCAACCAGGACGCGGACTTCGCGAAGCAGCGCGCTCTGCTGGCGCACGAGGCCGAACGCCTCGGCACGACCGTCGACGCCCTCGCGCTCGCCGCCGTCCTCGCCCAACCGTGGGCCGACGTCGTGCTCAGCGGCGCGACGACGGTGGCGCAGCTGCGATCCAACCTACGGGCCCTCGAGATCGGCTGGGACGCGGATGCCGCGGCCGCCCTCAGCGCGCTCGCGGAGCCGGCCGAGGCCTACTGGGGGCGGCGCTCGGCGTTGGCGTGGACGTGACGGACGCTCACGCCACCAACTCCCTCAGCGCCGCCCGCAGCGCCGCGGGCACGCGCTCGCGCAGCCGCTCGGGCCGCGCGAGCTGCGCCGCGATCAGCCGGGTGGCGAACGGGCCCGCCGTGCGCACGACGTCGATGTCCGGGTAGATGGCGCGGGCCACGCCCTCGACCGTCACCAGCGCCTTGACCAGCAGCCCGTAGCCCTCGGGGATCGCGATGCGGAAGCCGGCCAGCATGCCGAGGAAGCCGAGGGCGAAGCCGCGGACGTCCGTCGGCTCGCGGTCCAGCAGGTGGTCGCGCATGAGACGGTCGACCCGCGCGCGCACCTCCTCCACACGCTCGTCCGGTACCTCGAGACCGAGCGCCCGCGAGTAGCGCAGGGCGCGGTCGGCATCGCCGTGCACCAGCGCCGCGAGCACCTGCGCGATGGCGACGCGCTGGTCCGGCGTCGTGGTGCCAGTGATGCCGAAGTCGAGGTAGCTGATGCGGCCGTCGGGCGTGACGAAGAGGTTCGCCGGGTGCAGGTCGGCGTGGAAGCGGCCGTGAAGGAGCACCTGGCGCAGGAACACCTCGGCGCCGTGGACCGCGAGGCGGCGCGCGTCGATCCCGGCCCGCTCGGCGGCGCCGAGCTCGGAGAGGCGCCAGCCGTCGACGAACTCGCTGGTGAGCACCCGCCGGGTCGTGTGCCGCCACACCACGCGCGGCACCACGACGAGCGGGTCGTCCGCGAAGTCGAAGGCGAAGCGGTCCGCCGCCCGGCCCTCGTGGCGCAGGTCGAGCTCGCTCGCGAGGGTGGACTCGAACTCGCGCAGCAGGGCCTCGGGGCGCCAGCGCGCCAGCGGCGGCACCCGCGCCAGGCGGGCCGCCCAGCGCCGGGCGAGGCCCAGGTCCTCGGCGATGGCGGCCTCGACCCCTGGGCGGATCACCTTGACCGCCAGCCGCGCGCCGGCGGCGAGCGGCGCGCCCACCACCGGCCGGGCGTCGTCGCGCAGCGTCGCCGCGTGCACCTGGGCGATCGAGGCGGTGGCGACGGGCTCCGGGTCGAACGAGGCGAAGACACGGTCGGGGTCGGCGCCGAGCTCGGCCGCGACGATGGCGCGTACCTCGGCGAAGGGCGCCGCGGGGACGTGGTCCTGCAGCCGCTCGAGCTCGAACACGACCTCGGGCGGGAAGACGTCGGGGCGGACCGAGGCGAGCTGCCCCAGCTTGATGAACGCCGGACCCAGCTCCTCGCAGGCGAGCCGGAGCTGCCGAGCCGCGGCCTCGCGACCGGCGCCGCCGCGACGCAGGCCGAAGCGGGCCTGCCAGGCGGCGGTGGTCGCGCGCCGGAGGGCGACGGCGGCGATGCTGCGACCGCGCGCCGACACGTGGCTTAGCCCC
>JAHYJQ010000374.1 GCA_019429025.1 Trueperaceae bacterium
GAGGAAGACGCCGGCGAGGACGCGGGCAGCCTCGAAGCCGAAGTGGCGGGCGACGAAGTCGTGCACGCTCTCCTCGCGGCGCGCGCGGCCGCCCAGGAGCGCCTCCGCGAGGGCGCGCAGGCGACCCGGCGGCGACAGCAGCTCGCTGCGCAGCCAAGCCCCGAGCGTCGTGGGCAGGGGACGCAGGCCGCCGTTGCGGTAGAGGTAGCGGCGCGCGGCCGCGTCGCTGGCGGGTCGGAGCCGGTCCTGCAGGCCGAGCGCCAGCGCCAGGTCGAGGGTATCGCCGGCGTTGGTCAGGAAGCCGGTGGGCCCCCAGTCGAACAGGTGGCCGTCCTGGACGCTGCTGCGCGCCTTGCCGCCCGGTTCGGCCGCGGCCTCGAGCACCACGACGTCGAGGTCGGGGTGCGCCCGCTGGGCGAGGTAGGCGGTGGCGAGCCCGGCGATGCCGGCGCCGACGACGGCGAGGCGCATGGGCGGAGCCTACCGCGGCGGGCGCGCAAGCCCGCCCGACGGTGGCGATCGGGGTGCGCCGCCGATCGCCGAGGTCACACGGGACACCGGACCAGCCCGACTCGGCTCGGGCCGTGCTCGCGCACGGCGCCCGTGGTCGCCGCCCCTACGCTCGTCCTCGAGCACCGGCAGCGCGCCGGTGCCGGTCCAGCGCCCGACGCCCAGCCCCTGTCCGGCGGCGTCGGTGTCGCGAAGGAGGCGTCGATGTTCCGTCCCGTCCCCCCACCCCATCCGGAGAACCGTCCCCCCACGGCGGGCAGCAGCCCGCGCTCGCGCCGGGGCCGTGGCGCCACGCGCCGGTCACGACGGGCCCTGCTCGCGCTGGTGGCCGCGACCTTCGCGCTCGCCGCCTGCCAGGGCGTCGACGGCGGCGCGCCGGGCGAGGCCTGGAGCGAGAAGCAGGTCGCCCAGGTGTTCGACCTCAGCGAACTCGGGCGCTCCCTGACGATCGCACCGAGCGGCGACCACCTGCTGCTCGACGGCCGCGCGCTGCCACCGGAGGTCATCGAACGCTTCCCGCAGCTGACGATGGGCCGCAGCACGAACCTGCTGCGCTTCGCGGACGACGCGCTCGCGGCGATGTCTCCGGAGGCGCAGGCGTTCGTCCTGCGGGCCGCGCCCGCCGAGCTGCGCGCGAGGCTGGCCGAGTACGGCCTTGCGGTCTCCGACCTGCACGCGAGCTGGGCGGCGAGCGGGGAGATCGACCTCGCCGGCCTGCGGTCGGTCGCCGCCCGACTGGACGCCGCCGCCGGCGCCAGCGACGCGGTGAGGGCCGCCGCGGGTTCGCCCGGCGCGCGCCTGCTCGCCGACCTGGGGGTGGCCCGATGACCCGCTTCTGGCACGCGCGGCCGCGCCACGCTTCCGTGGCCCTCGCCTGGCTGCTGGCCGCGACGCTGGCGTTCGCCGGTACCGGCGGCGGCGACGGTGGCTCGACGCCGAGCGATCCGACACCGACGGATCCCGCGCCGACGGCGACGCAGTACCGCATCGGGCTCACGAACGGCTCCTACGCAGACGCGTACTACGACGTCTACAAGTGCGCCAAGGTCTCGCTCGGGACCTACACCGACCTTCGGGCGATGGCTTCGACCTCGAGCGGCTCCTACAAGTCGAGCTACCTGGCGCACAACGTCCGGCTCTACGCCAATGGCAACCTGGTCGCCCGTTCGCCCGACGTCGAAAGGCGCGTCTCGGGCGCCAGCGAGACGAACTACATCACCTCGCTCACGCCCGTGTCGGTCAGCCACACCGTGTCGTGCCCGCAGGCGGTCGTCACCGACGTCCGGGCCCGCGGCTGGCACAAGGGCATCTCGATCCACGGCCACAGCCACAGCCTCTACACGTCCGACTACTTCTACGGATGACGCCCACCCATCTGCGCGCCTCGACCCACTCGGGTCGAGGCCGCGCCCCACGCCGGTCGTGGTGGGCGCCGGCGCCGCGCTGGTCGACGACCATGCTGGCGGCGTGGCGCGCGGTCGTCCTCGTCGCCGCCCTCCAGGGGGTCGGCTGGGCCTCGACGCCGTGCGGGCAACCTGGGCTCATCGGCCTCGTGAGCGCGGCCGAGTTGACGGACGCCGGCCACCTCGTGGCGACCCTGACGCTCACCGATGCGGCGGTCGCCTCCCTGTCGGTGCGGCCGCTGGTGTTCGTCGACGGCCTGGCGGTCGACGCCGGCGGGCCCCTCGTCTTGGCGTGCGGCCAGCAGGCCGCGTGGTCGGTTCCTGCCGAAGTGATCGGACCCGTCGAACACGCCATCCACTGGACCGTCTTGCCCTGGCCGCCGGTCGCGCCGGCCGTCGCCGCGCTCGACGCCGACGAGGCGCTCGCGCGGTACGCCGATCGCGCGCCGCCCGGGCTCCATCCCTGGAGCGACGTGGAGCTGCTGCGGCCGTCGGGCGCGACCCCATGGCCACGCGCGACGAACGGGAGCGGGCCCACCGCTGACGGCGCGCCGGCGGATCTCCTGGACGACGCGGCCGAGTGGCTCGTCGAGGGCGACGAGCGGCGCCTCGCGCACCTCGCCCGCGCCCCCGTGGGCGCGACGCGGCGCTTCGTGCTGCGCTACCTGCCGGGCGACCGGGGCGGCGGGCCGCTGGTCGCGACGTGCCTGCTCGACGACCGGCAGGTGCCCGCCTTCGACGGCCGGCCGTTCGTCCTCGTCGAGGCGGAGGCCGGTCGACCGGTGGCCATCGAGGGCGCCGTGGTCGTGCCCGGGACCG
>JAHYJQ010000375.1 GCA_019429025.1 Trueperaceae bacterium
ACCCGCACGCCGCTGGCGACGAGCGGTAGCGGCGGCTCGTGGGCTGTGGGGGTCGGCTCGGCGAGGGACACGTGAGGCCGCAGTGTACCGGCAGCGGCCGGCGCCGCGTCGCCGGGCGCGGCACGGGTCGCCCCGTGGTTCAATGACGAAACCCATGGCCCGCCCCGTCCGCCTGCTCCACACCGCCGACTGGCACCTCGGCAAGCGTCTGCGCGACTTCCCGCTGCTCGAGGAGCAGGCGGCGGTGGTCGCGCAGGTCGTCGAGCTGGCACGGACGCTGCGCCCCGACGCGCTCGTCGTGGCGGGCGACGTGTTCGACACGGCCGTGCCGGGGGTCGAGGCGCTACGGGTGTGGGCGAACGCGCTGGAGGCGCTGGTCGACGCCGGCGTCCCGGTGGTGGCGATCTCGGGCAACCACGACCAGGCCGAGCGCCTCGGGCACTTGGGCGGCCTGGCGGCGCGCGCCGGCGTGCACCTGCGCACCGACCTGGCCACCGTCGCCACGCCCGTCGTCCTCGGGCACGTCGCCGTCTACGGCCTGCCCTTCACCCGCCCCGTGCGCGTGCGCTCGGCCTTCGGGCTCGACGCCGAGCGCGTCCCCGACGGCGACGACGCCGCGGCGCTGCGCTTCCTGAGCGCCCAGGTGCTGGCCGCCCACCGCGCCGAGCGCCCGGACCTGGTGCCGGTCGCGGTGGCGCACGCCTTCGTGGAGGGCGCGGGCCGCGAGGACGAGGGCGAGGACGCGATCGCCGTCGGCGGCACGGGCGCCGTGCCCGCCGACGTCTTCGACGGCTTCGCGTACGTGGCGCTGGGTCACCTGCACGGCCGCCGCAGCCTCGCGGGCGGCCGCGTGCGCTACGCCGGCAGCCTCTACCCCACCTCGTTCGCCGAGGCGGGGCACGCCAAGAGCGTCTCGCTCGTCACGCTCGAGGGCGACGCGGCGAGCGTGGAGGAGCACCCGCTGCGCCCGCCCCGGCCCGTCCGGGTCGTGGGTGGGCTCACCTTCGACGAGGTCCTCGCGGCCGCGGGGGCCGAGACGCGGGAGGCGCGCGAGGGGTACGTCCTGGTGCGCGTCACCGACAGCGAACCGATCGCCTCGGCGCTCCCCCGGCTGCGCGACGTGTACCCGCGCTCGCTCTTGGAACAGGCGGCGCCGGAGGCCGACACCGAGGCGCCCGAGGCGGCGGAGGAGCTGAGCGCGCTCGACCCGCGCGAGGTCACCCTCACCTTCCTGCGCGAACGCACCGGGCAGGACGCGAGCGACCTGCAGCTGGAGGTCCTCGACGCCGCGCTGGCCTTCGAGCCGGAGGACGACGCGTGATCCCGGAGCGGCTGGAGCTCGTGGCCTTCGGCCCGTTCGTCGAGCCACAGGTGATCGACCTCGCCGCCGTCGCGGCGCACGGCCTGTTCCTCATCCACGGGCCGACGGGCTCGGGCAAGAGCACCCTGCTCGACGCGCTCACCTTCGCCCTCTTCGGCGAGACCAGCGGCAGCGACCGCAACGCCACCGACCTGGTCGCGAGCATGGCCGACGGTGCCGAGGCGCGGGTGGCGCTCGAGTTCTCCCACGCCGGCGCGCGTTACCGCGTCGAGCGCACGCCGCGGCAGCGGCGCCGCAAGCGCCGGGGCGACGGCTTCACGGAGGTCAACCCCACCGCCTCGCTGCACCGCCTGGTCGCGGGCGGACCGGCACTGGTGGTGGACGGCGCCTCGCAGGTGACGCAGGCGGTCGTCGAGCTCCTGCGCTGCGACGCCGGGCAGTTCCGCCAGACGGTCGTCCTGCCGCAGGGCCAGTTCCGGCGCGTCATCGAGGACGACGACACCCGCGCCCGCACCCTGGCCGACCTCTTCGCCACGAGCCGCTTCGCCGACGTGCAGCGCAGGCTCAAGCTCTACGCCGCCCACCTGCGCCGGTCGGTGCAGGCGGCGCTCGACGAGCTGGCCGAGCTCCGGACCGCGCGCGACGCCGCGGACGCCGCCGCCCTCGCGGAGCTGGTCGCCACGGCCCGGGCGCGCCTCGACGCGGCCGAGGGGGCGGTGGCCGAGGCCGACGCCCGGCTCCACCAGGCGATCGTGGCACGCAGCGACGGCCACGCCTGGGCCGAGCGCTTCGCGGCGCTGGCGGCGGCCGTCGCCGAGCTCGAGCGGCTCGCCGCCGAGGCCCGCGCCATCGACGCCGACCGGCGCCGGCTGCGCACCGACCGCGACGCCCGCGACGCCGAACCGGCGGTGCGCGCGTGGCGCGACGCCGAGGGGGAGGCCGCCGAGCGCGCGTCGTTGGCGACCGAGGCGGCCGCGGCCGCCTCGTCGGCCGCCGCGGCCGCCGCCGAGGTCGAGGCCCAACGGGCCGCCCATCAGGCCGATCGGGAGGCCCGCGACGCGGCCCAAGCGTCGCTGGAACGGCTCGCGCCGCTCGCCGACGACGTCGCCCGCCTCGCGGCCGTCAGGGACGCGGCGACGAAGGCGGACGCGGCGGCCGCCCGATCGAAGACCCTGCTCGACGAGCTGGCGGACAGGCAGCGGGAGGCCGAGGCCGCGGCGGCCGCCGCCGAGTCGGAGATCGAGCGCCTGGAGCCGCTGGCGGCCGGCCTGGGCGAGGCGCGGGCGGCGGCCGTCCAGGCGGCGGCCGCCGTCGCGGCCCACGGCCGGCTGCGGGAGGCCGAGCGCGACCTGGCCGCCGCCGACGACGCCGCGGCGACCGTCGACGTCGAGGGCCTCTGGCGACCCCTCG
>JAHYJQ010000024.1 GCA_019429025.1 Trueperaceae bacterium
TCGTCCGCCTCGGGGTCGCGCAGGAGCACCGTCGCGGCGAGCGCCGCGGCCGCGCTCCAGGTCTGCCGCAGCCGCGCGCGACGGCCGATCAGGCCCCCGTACGGGCCGTCGTAGTACTCCGGCCAGTCGTCGCGGTGGAGGCGCGCAACGGCACCCTGCAGCACACGCCGGGCCAGCTCGACCCGGCCCGCGACGCGCGCGGCCGACGCCAGCGGCCACAGCAGCATCGGCCAGCTGCCGCCGTTGTGGTACGACCACGGCACGTTCTTCTGGTCCGAACCCGTCAGGAGGGCCCAGTCGCGGCCCTCGAGCGGCGGGTACGCCAGCTTGGCCCCGGTCTCCCCCAGCAGGTCGCGCTCGTGCCGCTCGATGAGCGAGAACAGCCCGTCCGCGTGCGCCGCCGGCGCGAGCCCGGTCGACACCGCCAGCAGGTTGCCGAGCGCGAAGAACCGCGGATCGAGCTTCGCCGGGCCGAGGTTGCCGGCGTAGTAGCCGCCGCCCTCGGACAGCCAGGCCATCGTCCAGGTGGGGATCGCGTCCGGGTGGAGGTTCCACGGGTTGCGCTGGGCGTCGCCGAACTCCTCGACCGGGTAGCGTCGGATCTCCTCGATGCGCGCCCGATCCAGCCAGTAGTTGCGCCGCAGGTGGCGGCCGAGCGCCACCAGGCGCTCGAACGCGCGGTCGCGCAGCGGGTCGCCGGCGTCCAGCAACTCGCACGCCGCCCGCAGGCCCGCCCAGAAGAGCACCTGCACGTCGAGCGGGTGGCCGTACACGCCCATGCGGCGGTCGATCATGGCGGAGCCATCCGGCACCAGCAGCGTCGGCAGCATCTCGAACTGCGGCTGCAGGTACAGCGTGAGGATGCCCTCGATCGCCGCACGAACTTCGGGGGTGCGCTGGAGCTCCTCGTCGCCGATGGCACGCCGGTACGCCCGCAGGATGAGCAGCCACCACAGGGCGGCGTCGATCGGCGCCACGCGGCCGATCGCGCGCTGGCCGAAATCCGCCACGATGCGCTCGTCGGCGCCCTCGCCCGCGTCCGCGGCGCCCACCACCGCGAAGCTGGCCGGCATGAGGCCGGGCGCCGCCCGCATGCCGGCATCCGGCCCCTCATGCGCCTGGAGCCTCGCCACGGTGACGATGAACGCCCGCACGCTGCCGGGCTGCCCGGCGGCCAGGAGGGCCGCGGCCGAGACCGCGAAGTCGCGCACGAAGCACTCGCGGTAGTTCAGCAACACGGGGCCGGGGTCGCAGGCCGCCACGGTCCCGACCGCCTCGCCGCCGAACCGCAGCTGCGCGCGGTGCAGCACCTCGGCGGCCGACGCCTCGGCGTGTCCGTGAGGATCGGTCATGCCCCAGAGCCTATCCCGTCGCGCCAACGCCAGCGGCCGCGGGCCTACCCTCCGGCCAGGTACCCCCGCAGCTCCTCGTCCACCGGCGGCCGCGCGCCCACCTGCTGGATGACCCACTCGGAGACGCCGACCGCGAAGCGGGCCGCGGCGGCGGGTTCGGCGCCGCGCAGCCAGCGCGACAGGAAGGCGCCGGCGAAGGCGTCGCCGGCACCGGTGGCGTCGATCAGGCGGTTCACCTGCGGCGGCACGGCGCTCGGCCGGCCGCCCGGCGGCAGCACCAGGGCGCCGTCGGCGTCGAGCTTCAGCGCGATCAGCGCGCCCGGGTAGAGCTCCGCCAGCCGCGCGGCCATCGCCTCGGGCGCGTCCTCCCCGCCCGCCAGCACGGCGGCCTCCTCGGCGTTGGGGAACAGCACGTCGACGCCGAGGCCCGCGGTCAGCGTCACGAACGCGTCGACGCCGACGGACTCGATCATCTGGAAGGAGCCCGGGTCGAGCGAGACGCTGGCGCCCGCCGCCCTCGCCGCCCGCGCGGCCTCGCACGCCGCCGCCCGCGGCGGATCGGCGAACAGCGCCCAGGCGGAGAGGTGCAGGTGGCGCGCCTCGGCGAGCAGGTCGCGCGGGAGCTCCTGCGGCAGCAGCGCGTGGTCGGCGCCCTTGCCCGACACCATCGAGCGCTGGCCGTCGTGGTCGATCCACACCGCCACCGAGCCGGTGAGGTGCGCGGCCGTGCGGATGAGGTAGGCCTCGACGCCCTCGTCGCGCAGGTCCTCCTCGGCCAGCGCGCCGAAGCGGTCGCGCCCGACCTTGCCGACGAAGGTGGTCGGCGTGCCGCAGCGCCGCGCCCAGACGGCGGCGTTGGCGGCGCTGCCGCCGGGGGCCAGCTCGACCTCGCCGTAGGTGTCGCCGCCGGTGAGCAGCGCCGTGTTGGTGCGGATGAGCACGTCCCAGACGAGGTCGCCGACGACCACCAGCGGCCGGCGCCCGGCCGCGTCGAGGCCCTCGCCCTCGCGGGCGTGGACGGCGTCCGCCGCCTCGGGCGCCGCCGCGCCAGGAGCCACCGGTGAATCCGCGGGACCTGCGTGCGATTCCGCAGGACCCACGGGTGATTCCGCAAGGTTCACGTGCGATTCCGCAGGAATCGCGGGTGAATCCGCAAGGTTCACGTGCGATTCCGCAGGACCCACGGGTGATTCCGCAAGGTTCACGTGCGATTCCGCAGGAATCGCGGGTGAATCCGCAGGATTCACACGTGAGCCCGAAGGGCTCACACGGGCTCCAACTCGACCTGCACGCCCGTCGTCACCCGCGGCCCCGCGGCCTCGAGCAGCACGTCGAGCTCGCTGCGGATCCCGAAGGCGCTCAGGTAGACGCCGGGCTCGACCGTCACCCCGAAGCCGGGCGTGAGCCGGCGCACGTCGCGCGTCTCGAAGTCGTCGAGGTGCGCCGCCTCGCCGTGGATGGGTCCCGTGCCGAGGCTGTGGCCGGTGCGGTGCACGAAGGCGTCGCCGTAGCCGGCGGCGGTCAGCTGGTCGCGCACGGCGCGGTCGACCTCCCAGCCGGCGGGCGGGTCGCCGGCGGCCGTGCGCTCGGCGATGAGCCGCACCGCCAGGTCGCGGCCGTCGCGCACGGCCGCCCAGGCGCGCGCGATCTCGGGCGACGCTTCGCCGCGCACGCCCATCCAGGTGACGTCGGCGTACGGCGCGTCCAGCCGGTCCTCCTTGGCCCACAGGTCGATGAGCACGACCTCGCCGTCACCCAGCGCGCGGTCGTCGCCGGCGCGCGGCGCGTAGTGCGGGTCGCCGGCGTTGGGACCGAAGCCGACGATGGCGTCGTGGCCGGTCACCAGGCCGCGCTCGGCGAAGCGCGCGGCGATCCAGCGCTGGACCTCGTGCTCGCGCACGGTCTCGCCGGCGGCGAGGCGCCGCCGGATCTCGTCGAAGGCCCCGTGGCACACCGTCATCACGGCCTCGGCGGCGCGCTCGTGGGCCGCGACCTGCGCCGGGCTCCAGGTGGCGAAGGCCTGCAGCACCTCGGCCGACGAGCGCACGTCGACGCCCACCGCGCGCAGCAGCTCGATCGTCCCCGCGTCGACGTGCGACACGTACGGGAGGTCGGCCTCGGGGGCGTACTCGAGCGCCACCGGCCCCCCGGGGTTCGCCTCGGCGAGCGCGGAGCGCAGCGCGAGGCGGTCGGCGTAGGTGCGCACCGGCCAGGGTCCGCGCTCGGCCACGCCCCGCTCGATCGCGTGCGCCAGCAGCGTCGGCGTGCCCTCGGCGGGCACCATCAGCACCACCCGGCGGCTGAAGTGCGCCTCGGGCATGGCGATGAAGCGTGCCGCGACGGGGTTGTTGCCGCGGAAGTCGTAGATCCACCAGGCGGCGAGGCCCTGCGCGCGCAGGGCCGCTTGAGCGACCGGGAGCCAGTCCATGGGGCGCATCGTACGCGGCCGGCGGCAGCGCGTGCGTCCGCGCGGGCGTGCCCAGGCGGTGGGGCTTGCCGCCGGGGCCGACCGCCACCCGGCAGCGCCCGCCGCTGCTACCCTGGTCGCATGAGCCCAGCGCCGAGCGACGCCGGTGGTCCGCACCTGGAGCGGCCCCCCGACGAGGCGCCGGCGGTGGACGCGCCGCCGGCCGAGCCGTCCGAGAAACCCCTCGACCCCCGCTGGTGGGGATCGGTGACGCTGCCGGTCGGCGGCGTCGCCCGCTGGCGGGCGGGACCGAGCACGGTCGTCGCGCAGCGCCGGGCGTCCGACTGGCGCGTCTGGCACGAGACCGAGCCCGACGCCTACGCCGTGGCGGCGGAACGGGCACGGCGCGTCGAGGACGAACCCCCGGACGCGGCGCCGACCGCCCGCTTCAGCTTCGCGGAGACGCCCGACACGATCACCGTGCACCCGGCCCTCGCGGACCGCCCGGTCATCGTCCGACCAGAGTCCGCGCTGTCGATCCCGCCGGGCGAGCGGGTGACGCTGTACGCCAGTACGCCCGTGTGGATGGCGCTGCAGCTGCAGGTGCGGCGGCCGAAGCGCGGCAGCAAGGGCCCCAGCCCCGTCGTCATGACCGAGCTGCCCAGCTTCCGGCCGACGGACACCTGGTTCGGGCCGTCCACCCGTGAGGGCGAGCTGTGCTACGCCGTGCGCACCGCGGCGCGGACCGAGGTCGCCGACCTGCCCCTGCGCCCACACCGCGCGGTGACGCCGGTGACCATCGAGAACCAGGCGGCGACACCGATGGAGATCGCCCGCATCGAGGCCCCCATGCCGTTCCTGGCGCTGCACCTCGACCGCGGCGGCCGGCTGTGGACGGATGGCGTGCTGATCACCCGCCAATCGGACGACGACACCTCGGTCAAGGTCACGCCGGGTACGCCCGCCGGCGCGGAGCGCCTCGCCGGGCCACGCGACGCGCGCACGTTCGGCCAGACGATCGGCAAGACGTTCAGCCGGTTGCTGCGGGGGGATAGCCGATGATCGACGACCCCGGCCTCGAGACCTTCGCCTTCCTCTCCGCGCTCGCGGATCCCGCGCTCTGGTGGGCGATCGCCCGCGCGACGCTCTACCTCGTGCTCGGCCTGGTGCTGTCGCGCATGGTGCGCTTCGGCCTCAAGCGCACGCTGACCCACCTCGAGTCCGGCCAGCGCGTGCTGCTGGCGCGCGTCGCCGGCTACACGGTCCTCGGCCTGTTCGTCATCTCCGCCATGCGCCAGTTCGGCTTCGACTTCACGGTCCTGCTGGGCGCGGCCGGCATCGTCACGCTGGCGGTCGGCTTCGCCTCACAGACCTCGGCGTCGAACCTGATCTCCGGCCTCTTCCTGGTGCTGGAGCGCGCCGTGCAACCCGGCGACATCGTCACCGTCGGCGGGCGCACCGGCGAGGTCATCTCCGTCGACCTGCTCTCCACCAAGCTCCGGACCTTCGACAACCTGCTCGTGCGCATCCCCAACGAGACGATGGTCAAGAGCGAGATCGTCGCGCTCAACCGCTTCCCCATCCGCCGCTTCGACCTCACCGTGGGCGTGGCCTACGACTCCGACCTCGGCACGGTCCAGAAGACCCTGATGGAGGTGGCCGCCAGCAACCCGCTGTGCCTCGACGAGCCCGCCCCCTTGCTCATCTCGCAGGGGTTCGGCGACTCGTCGATCGACTACCTGCTGGCCGTGTGGGCGAAGAGCGAGAACTGGCTGACGCTGCGCAACACGATCACCCGCGAGGTGAAGGAGGCCTTCGACGCCGCCGGCATCGAGATCCCCTTCCCGCAGCGGACGCTGCAGCCGGGCATCACCCCGCTCGCCGTGCAGCTGGTGGCGCCCGCGGGCGGCCCGTCGTCGCCGGCCGGGGCTGACGGCGCCGAGGCCGCGGCGGTTCTGCCCGACGTGGGCCGGACCGGCGCGCCACCCGCGCGGTCGTCATGAAGCGGCGGCGGCCACCGCGGCGGCACCGCACCAGCCTGGCGCCGACCGCCGAGAAGGTCGGGCTGCCGCCCGGCGAGCTGCGCTACACCGGCACCCCGCGCGACGACGACGTCCGTGCCCACCTCGTCGCGTCCGATGGCAGCACCGTGCGCAGCCGCACCGACTTGAGCCTCGCCGACGCCATCGCGGCGACGACGGCGGGGCTCGAAGACGCCGCCGGCGGCGCCGGCGCACGCTGGCTCGACGTCGTCGGCGTCCACGACGTCGACGCACTGCGTGAGGCCGGCCGCGCGCTGAACCTCCACCCGCTGACGCTGGAGGACCTGGCGCACGTCGGCCAGCGCCCCAAGGTCGAGCCGTACGAGGGCTACCTCCTGCTCATCGCGCGCAGCTGGACGGTGGGGCCGGCGATCGCGGGCACCGCCCCCGCGCTGCGCGACGAGCAGGTGGCGATCGTGCTGCGCGGCGAGCTGGTGGTGACCTTCCGCGAGCGAGCGCACGAGGGGATCGACGCGCTGCGCGCCCGCTGGGGACGCGGCCGCGGCCGCGTCCGCGAGGGCGGCGCCGCCTACCTCACCTACGCGCTGCTCGACCTGCTGGTCGACCAGGGCTTCGTCGCCACCGAGGCGCTCTCGGAGGCGCTCTCGGCGCTGGAGGAGCGGGTTCTCGAGGCGCCCGAGCCGGTGGTGCTGACGCAGCTCACGGAGCTGCAGCGCGAGCTCGCGCACCTGCGCCGCGTCGCGGCGGCGACCCGCCAGCTCACCGCGACGCTGCGCCGCGAGCCGCCGGTCGAGCTCGGCAGCTGGCTCGAGGAGCTGCGCGACGTCGACGACCACGCCCTGCAGGTGCTCGAGGCCGTCGACACGCTGCGCGAGGTGAGCGCCACCCTGCACCAGACCTACGCGTCCGCCGTCGCGGAGCGGACCAACGAGGTGGTGCGCGTGCTGACGCTGTTCACCGCCGTGTTCATGCCGATCACCTTCGTCACGGGCGTGTTCGGCATGAACTTCGTCCACATGCCGGAGCTAGCCTGGCGTTGGGGGTACCTCGCCGCCTGGGGCCTGATGGCCGGCCTGTTCGTCGCCACGGTGGCGTGGTTCCGCCGGCGGCACTGGCTCTAGCGCGACCGCAGGGAGAACGCCGGTGCCACACGACCTGAACACCGCCCAAGACGCCCTGCGCCACGTGCTGGTGGCGCTCGGCGACCGCTTCGAGCATGCGGTCGCCGGGGCGCCCGTCGCGCGGCGCCGCTACTTCCTCGTCGACATGGCCGAACTCGACGCGCCGCCGTCCTAGGCCGCCCGGGCGGAAGGAACGCTCAGAAGCTGCCGGGCAGGCCGCGCAACGCCTCGATCAGCGGGCGCAGCGTCTCGTGCTTGAGCTTCAGCGCGGCCCGGTTGACCACGAAGCGGGCGCTGGAATGCAGCAGGACGTCGACCTCCTCGAGGTCGTTGGCGACGAGCGTCGCGCCGGTCTGCACCACGTCGACGACCGCGTCGGCCAGGCCGCTCACGCAGGCGAGCTCGACGTTGCCGCTCAGCTTGACGACCTCGGCGCCCGAGCCGACGCGGCGGAGGTAGTCGGCGGTGAGCCTCGGGTACTTCGAGGCGACCCGCTGGACGGTGCCCCTCGCGCCCCGCGGCCGGATCAGCGACAGCCGGCAGGCGGCGAAGCCGAGGTCGACCGGTTCCACCAGCTGCGAGCCGGACTCCAACAGCACGTCCTTGCCGACCACGCCGGCGTCCGCCACGCCGAGCTCGACGTAGGTGGGGACGTCCGCGTTGCGCATCTCGATGATCGTCGCGTCGCCGGCGTCGTAGCGCAGCGCGCGGGCGCCGCCGCCGGTGTCCAGGCGCAGGCCGGCGGCGCGCAGGACGGCGAGGCTCTGGTCCATGACGCGGCCCTTGGGCAGCGCCAGCGTCAGGCGCGACGGCGAGCTCACGCGCCACCCCCGATCGGGCCGGCGCCCCGCAGCAGGGCGGTGATGGCCACGCGCTCGTCGTCGTCGGCCGCCACGCCCTCCACCGGCTCGAGCGCGCCCGCGACGAGCAGGAAGGGCACGCGGAGATCGCGCGCCTCGGCGCGCGCCTCCTCGGCGTCGGTGTGCAGCGCGCGCACGACCCGCACGCCGGCGTCGCGCAGGACGCGCGCTGCGGGGTCGTCGAGCGCGAGGACCCGTGGGGCGGGTTCAGGGGCCGCGGCGCGCGCGCGGGTCGCCTGCATCAACCGCTCGACGCCGATCGAGAAGCCGGCGGCCGCCGGCAGCAGGGCGCCGTCGTAGCGGCCGCCGCCGAGCAGCGGTTGGCCGTAGTCCGGGGTGTACGCGCGGAAGGTGACCCCGGTGTAGTACGACAGGCGGCGGGCCATCGCCAGGTCGAGCATGAGCTCGCTGGCGTCCTCGAACTCCGCCAGCACGCCCGCCAGGCGGTCGATCTCGCGCTGCGCGGCGGCCCACGGCGCCACCGCACGGGCGTGTTCGAGCACCTCGGTGCCACCGTAGAGGTCGGGCATGGCGAGCAGCGACTGGCGCGCGCGCTCGGCGTCGCCCGCGGCGGCCCCCGAGGGCGCGCCGCCGCCGGGCGTCGCGGCGAGCAGGTCGGCCAGGTCGCGTCGGTCCTTGCGGTCGATCGCGTCCGCGATGCCGTCGCGGCGGTCGTCGGGCACGGCGGCGGCGTCGAGCAGTGCGCGGACGAAGCCGGGGTTGCCGACCTCGAGCCGTGGCTGCAGGCCGACGGCCCGCACCGACTCGCGCGCGAGGTGGAGGATCTCGGCGTCGGCACGCGCGTTCGACACGCCGATGAGCTCGAGCCCGACCTGGCTGAACTCGCGGGTGCGGGCCAGCTCCGGGTCGATCGCGTGCCACAAGGTACCCGAGTACTGCCAGCGGAGCGGCCGCCGGGCGCCGCCGGCGACGGCGGGATGCTCGGCCCGCACCAGCTGGGCGAGCGCCGGCGTGAAGTCGCTGCGCAGCGCCAGGACGCCGCTGTCGCGATCGCTGAGCTTGAACGACTGCGCCTGTCGCGGGTGGCCGGCGTCGTAGCGCTCCAGCGCCGGGACCTCGACCATGTCGTAGCCCCAGGCGCGGTAGAGGTCGCGCAGCGTGCCCACGACCTGGGCGCGGCGTGCCGCCGCATCGGGCAGGACGTAGCGGGTGCCATCGGGCGGGTTGAAGCTCACGCGTCCCCGTCGCCTTCTCTTTGGGCGAGGCGTGCCCGGGCTGCGGCCCCACGTTGGGCGTCCGAAGCCTCGCGCTCGGCGCGGCCGGCGGCGCGCCGGGCGGCCGCGGCCTCGCGACGGGCGGCGACGGCGGTCCTGCGGGCTGCGGCCTCCGCCGCCGTCGGCGGCGTCTCGAAGCCGCCCCAGACGAGCAGGACGGCGACGACCGTCGCCAACGCCAAGCTCGCGACGTTGCCGACGGTGAGGGTGCCGTCATCGATCGCCATGCTGGCGGCCCGACCGGCGGCGGCGCCGGCCCACAGGATGCCCATCGAGCGCACGACGATCGCGCCACGCGGGCGCTGCGGCAGTGCCCACAGGAGCAGCGCGCCCATCGTGACGAACAGGGCGCCGTAGATGGCGCGCAGTTCGGACAGGCCGCGCGGCGCGGCGATGTCGAGGCCCAGCAGCCGCGTCGCCACGACCGGGTTGAAGAGGCTGAGCAGACCGAGCAGGAGAACGACGCCGGCGGCTGCATAGGCGAGCTGGGTGCGGGTCGTCATGTCGCCGGCATGCTACCAGAGGCCCCCCACCACACCAGTTGGTCGCGGTGGATGACCTCGTCGAAGTCCTTGCCGCCCAGCAGCGCCTCGATCTCGCGCGTGTGGCGGCCGCGGATGCGCGCGACCGCGTCGCTCGGGTAGTTCGCCAGGCCGCGCCCCAACACGGCGCCCGCGTGGACGACGTCGACGGCGTCGCCGAACGCGAAGGCCCCGTCGACGGCGACCACGCCGGATGGCAATAGGCTGCGCCCGCCCGCCAGCGCCCGGACGGCGCCGGCGTCGACCTCGAGGCGGCCGCGGACCGCCTGCCCGGCGATCCACGCCTTGCGGGCCGACGCGCGGCGGCGCGCCACGATGCGCGTCCCGCGCAGCTCGCCGCGGGCCAGCGCCTCGAGGCCCCGCCCGCCGCCGCCGACGATCAGCGTCTCGATGCCGGCGCGCTGGGCGATGCGGGCGGCGCTCAGCTTGGTCGCCATGCCGCCGGTGCCGCGGGGGTCGCCGCTGGCGCCCGCCAGGGCCGAGACGGTGTCGAGGTCCTCGACGAGCTCGATCCGCCGGGCGCCCGGGTGGCGGCGGGGGTCGCGATCGAACAGCCCGTCGACGTCGGTCAGCAGCACCAGGACGTCGGCGTCGACCAGGTAGGCGGTCCAGGCCGACAGGGTGTCGTTGTCGCCCAGCCGGATCTCCGCGATCGACAACGAGTCGTTCTCGTTGACGATCGGCACGACGCCGAGGCGCAGCAGCGCCTCCAGGGCGTTCTTGGCGTTGACGTAGCGTTCGCGCTCCTGCACGTCGCCCGCCGACAGCAGGAGCTGCGCCACCGGCAGCGGGGCGAGCGCCCGCGCCCAGTCGAGCATGAGCAGCGGCTGGCCGACGGCCGCGGCGGCCTGCTTCTCGGGCAGCGTCAGCGGCGGCCGCAGGCCGAGGCGGGCGCGGCCGGCGGCGCCCGCCCCCGACGAGACGAGCACGGGTTGGGCGCCCGTCGCCTCGGCGAGCACCTGGACGCCCCGAGCCACGGCCCACATCGCCGGCGGATCGACGGCCCCGGCGGCGTCGGTGAGGGAGCTGCTGCCGATCTTGACGACCATGCGGCGCCAACGGCGGTCGGGGCGGGGGGCGGCGCTCACGCGCACCAGTCTACGCGGCTTGCCGCGGGGAGCGGCCGCGCCGACCTACCCTCGCCGGGCCCCGCACCGCAACGCGTGCTAGGCTCACGCTCCATGAGGACCGCCATCGTGGGCGCCACCGGAGCCGTCGGGCAGGAACTGCTCCAACTGCTCGCCGAACGCGCCTTCCCGCTGACGTCGCTGCGGGCCTTCGCCTCGGCGCGCTCCGCGGGCCGCAGCGTCACCTTCCGGGGCGAGGCCGTCCCCGTCGAAGCGCTCCCCGACGACGGCGACCTCGGCGCGGACGTCGTGTTCTCGTCGGCGGGCGGCGCCGTCTCGCAGGCGCACGCCTGGGCGTGGGCCAGCCACGGCGCGGTGGTGGTGGACAACACCAGCGCGTGGCGGCTCGATCCGCGGGTGCCGCTGGTGGTGCCGGAGGTGAACCCGGGCGCGATCGCCGAGCACCGGGGCGTCATCGCCAACCCCAACTGCTCGACGATCCTCGCGCTGCTGGCGCTCGCGCCGCTGCACCGGGCCTTCGGCCTGACGCGCGCGACGGTGGCGACCTACCAGGCGGTGTCGGGGGCCGGCCAGGCGGCGATCGGCGAGCTCCTCGACCAGACGCGCGACGTGCTGGCGGGCGAGCCCGCGCGGCCCGAGCGGTTCCCCCACCCGATCGCGTTCAACCTCTTCAGCCACGACTCCGAGGTCGGCGTCGACGGCTACAACCTCGAGGAGCGCAAGCTGCTGCTCGAGTCGCGCAAGATCCTGGGGCTGCCGGGGCTGCGCATCTCGGCGACCTGCGTCCGGGTGCCGGTGCCGCGGGCGCACGCCGAGGCGATCCACGCCGAGTTCGAGCGGCCGGTGACGGAGGCCGAGGCGCGCTCGGCCCTGGCCGAGGCGCCCGGCGTGCTCATGGTCGACGACCGCGAGGGCAACCGCTTCCCCATGCCGCTCGACGCCAGCGGCCGCGACGAGGTGCTCGTCGGCCGCGTGCGCGAGGACGCGAGCCTGCCGGGCGCCATCGCGCTGTTCCTGGCCGGCGACCAGATCCGCAAGGGCGCCGCCCTCAACGCGGTGCAGATCGCCGAGCGGCTGTAGGCGTCGGAGCCGTCGGCTCCGACGCACCGGGGCCTACGGCACTGACGCCAGCTCCACCATCCGCCCCTCGCGCCGGTAGACCGCGATCGCCCCCCACTCGCGCACCAGTCGGTCGAGGTTGGCGAGGGTGGCCGCCACGTCCCAGTCGGGCGCCACGCGCAGCTCGCCGGTCGTGCGGTAGTCGACCGGCACGGGGGTGAGGGTCCAGCCGGCGGCGCGGAACGTGCCGAGCGCCCGCGGCATGTGCCACGCGCTGGTGACGAGGAGCCAGGTCTCTCCCTGCCGCGGCTCGGCCTCGGCGAGCGTCAGCAGCGCGTCCTCGTAGGTGCTGCGCGACGCGCCGAGGTAGCTGACCGTGCGGCCGGCGAAGTGCGGCCCGAAGAACAGCGAGGCATCGGTCGGGGCGACCCGCAGGTCGTCGGCGAACGCGTCGGCGAAGCTGCCGGTCACGATCAGGCGGGCTGCGGGGTAGCGCTGCGCCAGCGCGGCGGCGGCCGCGATGCGCTCGCCGGCGGCGTTCAGCGACAGTTGGCCGCGCTCGCGGGTCACGCGCCAGTCGACGGCGCCGCCCAGCACCACGATGCCGTCGACGCGCGCGGGCAGGGCGGCGCCGGCCACCCGCGTCTCGAGCGGCGAACCCAGCCACTCGCCGACCGGCAGCAGCACCACCGCCGCCACCACCAGCAGGAAGGCGGTGAGCAGGGTCGACGCGACCGCGTGCCAGCGCAGCCAGCTGGCGAGGAGCGCCAGCGCCACGAGCACGACGAGCACCGCGCTCGGTTGCAGGAGCGTCCACCAGATCTCGCTCACCGGCATCCCCCCTTCCTCGGCGACGGCCATCGCCTCTGCTAACCTAACGCCAACGACGCTGCGAATCCTGAGTGCGCACCGGCCGTCGTCCGCCGGAACGAAGGAGAAAACATGCTGGCCATCATCACCGACTCGACCTGCGATCTCCGCGCCGACGAACTGGCAACGCTGAAGGTCCGCAGCGTCCCCCTGTACGTCAACTTCCAGGGCAAGGTCCACCGCGATTGGGCCGACATCGATCCGGCGAGGATCATCGCCGGCGTGCAGGCGGGTGCCGACCTCCCGTCCACCAGCCAGCCGAGCCCCGAGGACTTCGCCAAGGCCTACGCCGAGGCCGTGGCCGCGGGCGCCACGGAGATCCTCACGATCACGATCAGCAGCGGCATCTCGGGCACCTTCCAGTCGGCCAACCTGGCCGCCAAGGACGCCACGGTGCCGGTCTCGATCGTCGACAGCCAGAACGCCTCCGCCGGCATCGCCATCCTCGTCCGCCAGGCGGCGAGGATGCGCGACGCTGGCGCGTCGCGGGAGGCGATCGTCGACGTGCTGGAGAGCATGAAGCGCCACATGATGGTGCTGTTCTCGGTGGGCACGCTGGAGTACCTCCAGAAGGGCGGCCGCATCGGGCGCGCGCAGGCGTTCCTCGGGGGCATCCTCAAGGTCCGCCCGATCCTCACGCTGGAGGACGGCAAGATCGCCCCGGCGGCCAAGGCGCGCGGCACCAAGAAGGCCATCGCGGAGATCGTGGAGCGCATCAAGGCGCATGCCGCCCAGCACCAGGGCGAGTTGGTGCTCGACTTCCTCCACATCCAGGACGCCAGCCTGGCCGAGAACCTGCGGAAGGCCATCCGCGACGCCGGCATCGAGTTCGAGGACGGCAGCCTGTACGAGATCGGCGCCGTCATCGCGACCCACGTCGGCCCCGGCACCTTCGGCGCGTACGCGCACGTCAAGCCGGCGTAGGCCGTCGCCCGGTCCATGGGAGCGCCCCCGGGACTCGAGCCCGGGGGCGCTGGACTGCATCGGACCGCGACCGTCGTCGACTACTCCAGCACGGCCCCCAGCGAGACCAGGACGACCGTGAGCGAGGTGTCGTCGGGGAGCGCCGGGTTCACCGTCACGCCGAAGTTGGCGTAGATCTTGAACTCCCCCCCGGCGATGATGGCCTGGGCCAACCGGTTGGCGGTGGTGCCGCTCACCGAGACGTCGACCAGGGCAGCGGTCGCGCTGGCGGTGTAGGTGCAGGTGTCGCCGAGGCACGGGTCTTGCCGGGTGAACGTCATCGAGCCGTTGGGAACCGTCGAGAAGTCGCCGGAGAAGACGGTCTGGACGCCCTTCCTGATCTGCAGCTCGGTAAGGCTGGCGGCGCTCACGACGAACGCGGCGGGCAGCGGCTCGGTCGACGTGGCCTGGAGCTGGACGTCGAGCCCGATCGCCTCGTCGACGCTCGCGACGTTGAACAGGTTGCGCAGCGCGGGCGGAACGTCGGCCTCGTCGATGACGACGGTCTCGTCGATGGTGCCGGCGAAGCTGGCGCTGGCCGACGGCGCGATGGCGGATGGCGCGACGGTGGCGGCGGTGAGGATCACCGGCATGCCGTCGAGGCCGAACACGCCGTCATCGAGTTCGATGGGCTCCGGGAGCGGTAGGCCGCAGGCGGCGAGGAGGACGGCCGCCAGCGCGGCGAGCGTGAACGTACGGACGAACCTGGCCTGGATGACTCCTTCGGGGTAAGGGACACGGGTCGCTTTCCATCATGCGCACGAGGAGTATGAAGCGTGTGGGCGAAGGCGCACGCGAGGGTGGAACACGGCCCAGACATCGTGCTCAAGGGCCTAGAACGGGGCGCGCTCCCGCACGCCGCGCGCCCATCCTGAGCCATGCACGCGACGACGACCACCTGTGCGCTCGTCGGCCTGGAGCCGGTGGCCGTCACCGTGGAGGCGTTCGTCGCCGGCGGCCTTCCCGGGCTGCACGTGGTGGGCCTCGGCGACGCCGCGGTGATGGAGGCGAAGGAGCGCGTGCGGGCGGCGCTCAAGCACCTGGGGAACGCGCTGCCGCCGTCGCGCGTCACGGTCAACCTGGCGCCCGCGGACCTGCGCAAGGTGGGCCCGGCCTACGACCTGCCGATCGCGCTCGCGATCCTGGCCGCCCAGCGCAAGCTGCCGGCCGCGCACGTCGCGCGCGCCGTCGTCATGGGCGAGCTGGCGCTCGACGGGACGCTGCGCGCGGTGCCCGGCGCGCTCGCGGCGGCGTGGCTCGCGCGCCGCGGGGGTCACGCGGTCGTGGTGGTGCCGCCCGGCAACGCCGCCGAGGCGGCCCTCGTCGACGGCGTCGAGGTGGTCGCGCCCAGCGACCTCGCCGGCGCGATCGACTGGGCCCGGACCGGCCGGGCGCCAACCGCAGCGACGCTGGCCGCGGGCGCGTGGGCCACGCCCGCGTCGTCCGCCACGTCGCGCGCCTCACCGCTCGCACCCATGCCGCCCGCCGAGCCGGACCTGGCCGACGTCCGCGGCCAGGCGTTGGCGCGGCGCGCGCTGGAGGTGGCCGCCGCGGGCGGGCACGCGCTGTTGCTCGTCGGCCCGCCCGGCTGCGGGAAGTCGATGCTGGCGCGGCGGCTGCCGGGACTGCTGCCGCCGCTCGACGACGATGCCGCCTGGACCGCGACGCTGGTGCGCTCCGCGCTGGGCGAGCCGGTCGTGGGGCTGGAGCGGCGCCCGCCGTTCCGCGCCCCGCACCACGGCGGATCCGAGGCCGGCCTGCTCGGCGGCGGCCCCGGCCTGCGGCCCGGCGAGGTCACCCGGGCGCACGGCGGGGTGCTCTTCCTCGACGAGCTGCCGGAGTGGTCGCGGCGCGTCCTGGAGGGGCTGCGCGGCCCGCTCGAGGAGGGCGTCGTGGAACTCGTGCGGGCGCACGGGCGGCGGCGCTTCCCCGCCCGCTTCGCGCTGGTGGCGGCGATGAACCCCTGCCCCTGTGGGCACGCCGGCGACGACGCCGTGCCCTGCCGCTGCCATCCGGCCGACCGGCGGCGCTACCAGGGGCGCATCAGCGGGCCGCTGCTCGATCGCTTCGATCTGCGGGTGCGCCTGGCGCGTCTGCCCCCCGAGGAGCTCGTGCACGCGCCGGCCGGCGAGCCCTCGGCCGTCGTGGCGGCGCGCGTCGCCCGGGCGCGGGCGGTGGCGACGGCCCGCCAGGGCCACGCGAACGCCCTGCTCGACGGCGCGCACCTGCGCCGGCACGCCGAGCTCGACGCGGCCGGCCTGCGGTTGCTGGCGGCGTCGGCGGCGACCGGCGGCGTGTCCGCCCGCGGCGCCGACCGGCTGCGGCGCGTGGCGCGGACGCTGGCCGACCTCGTGGGCTGCGAGCGGGTCACGAGCGAGCACCTGGCGGAGGCGCTGGCGTACCGGGCCGAGCCGTTCGGCGGCGCGGCAGCGGCCGGGGAAACGGGGTGAACCCTGCGTTCGGGCCGCACGGGGTCGTAGGCGCGGCCACCCGCGCGGTCACGCCTGCGCGAACGCCCATGATGAGAGACGACCTCGCTATCATCAGCTCCCTTACCTCGTCAGGTGCAAATGTCCCTGCCGCGGGTGTACATTCCTTGGGTACAAGCGGTAGCGCTAGGGGCACGAACGTGCGCCGGCGCCTTCTCGCATGACCCGGGTCGCGTGCTAGCCTTGCGCGACTGCGCGGGGGAACCCCAACGAACGACACTAGGAGGACGACGACGTGCACGTGAGACGATGGCTCCAACGGGGCTTGGCCATCGCGGCATCGGTACCGTTGATCGCCGCCTGCGAGTTCTCCGGACCGCAGAGCGCGCTCGATCCCGCGGGACCGGTGGCGCAGGCGCAGAGAGACCTGTTCGTCTGGACCCTGTGGCTGAGCGTGCCGGTGATGGTCGGCGTGTTCGGCGTGCTGCTCTACAGCGTGCTGCGCTTCCGCGCGAAGAACGCCGAGGACGAGCGCGCGATCCCGCACCAGACGCACGGCAACTTCAAGTTGGAGATCGCCTGGACGATCATCCCCGTGATCCTCGTCATCCTGGTCGCGGTGCCCACCGTCCGCACGATCTTCTCGACCGAGCAGCGCGTCGAGGCCGGGCCCGACGACCTCGCCGTCCACGCCACCGGCTACCAGTGGTGGTTCAAGTTCGACTACCTCGACCACGGCTTCACCACCGCCAACGAGCTGATCATCCCGGTGGGCACGCGCGTCGTGGTCTCGCTGGACTCCGCCGACGTCCTGCACAGCTTCTGGGTGCCGAACCTCGCCGGCAAGCGCGACATGATCCCCAACAACGACAACCAGGTCTGGTTCGTCGCCGACGCGCCCGGCACCTACTACGGCCAGTGCGCCGAGCTGTGCCTGGGCGCCCATGCGT
This sequence comes from Trueperaceae bacterium, assembly GCA_019429025.1. Taxonomy (GTDB): domain Bacteria; phylum Deinococcota; class Deinococci; order Deinococcales; family Trueperaceae; genus JAABTL01. Next base: position 16,880 of record JAHYJQ010000024.1, read on the forward strand.
ACATGCGCTTCCGCGTCATCGCGATGGAGCAGCCCGACTACGACCGCTGGATCGCCAGCTTCCAGAACGCCGCCGCGCAGCCGGTGTCGGCCGACCCGCTGGTGGAGCGCGGCCGAGCGCTCGTCGCCCAGAAGGGCTGCGTCGCCTGCCACGCGATCGACGGCTACCGGCCCGGCACCGAGGTCGGCAACCCCGACTTCCCCAGCCTGACGAACTTCGGCCTGCGCACCACGGTCGGCGCGGCCATCGCGGACAACACCCCCGAGAACCTCGCGGCGTGGCTTCGCGACCCCCAGGCGATGAAGCCCGGCAACTACATGCCCACGCTGTGGCGCGCCGACGACCCCAACCGCGAGGACGAGATCGAGGCGATCGTCGCGTACCTGCTCAGCCTCGGCCGCGACGGCCAGGCCTCCGGGCAGCTCACCCTGGGAGGGATCCATGGCGGTCAGTAAGGTCACGGTCCCCGTTCCGGCGCCGGAGTCGACCCCGTCCGACGGCCTGTTCACGCGCCCGACCTGGACGACGGGCATCGCCAGCTGGCTGACGACCGTCGACCACAAGCGGTTGGGCCTGCTCTACATCTTCACCAGCTTCCTCTTCATGGCCGCCGCGAGCGTCGAGGCGTTCCTCATCCGCCTGCAACTCGCGGTGCCGAACAACACGCTCCTCAGCCCCGACGCCTACAACCAGATGTTCACGATGCACGGCGTCACGATGGTGTTCCTGGCGATCATGCCACTGGGCATCGGCTTCGCGAACTACTTCGTGCCGCTGCAGATCGGCGCGCGCGACCTCGCGTTCCCGCGGCTCAACGCCCTCGGCTACTGGATCTACGCGGCGGGCGGGGCGTTCCTCTACAGCAGCTTCTTCCTCGGCGGTGCGCCCGACGCCGGCTGGTTCGCGTACTCCCCGCTCACCTCGCTGTCGAACAACCCGGGCAACGGCACCGACTTCTACATGATCGGCCTGCTCGTCGGCGGCATCGGCACGCTGGTGACGGCCATGAACCTCATCGTGACGATCGTCAGCATGCGGGCGCCCGGCATGACGATGATGCGCGTACCGGTGTTCACGTGGATGATGCTGGTGACGTCGTTCCTCATCATCTTCGCGTTCCCGCCGCTGACCATCGCGCTCTTGCAGGTGATCATGGACCGCACCTTCGGCACCCTCTTCTACGTGCCGGAGGCGGGCGGCATGCCGATCCTATGGCAGCACCTGTTCTGGATCTTCGGCCACCCGGAGGTCTACATCATCGTCCTGCCCGCGTTCGGCGTGATCTCCGAGGTCATCCCCACGTTCAGCCGCAAGCCGCTGTTCGGCTACCCGGTCGTCATCCTGTCCGGGATCTTCATCGGCTTCATGGGCTTCGCGGTGTGGAGCCACCACATGTTCACCACGGGCCTCGGCCCCGTCGTCAACACCGCCTTCGCGCTGACCAGTTTCGTCATCGGCATCCCCACGGGGATCAAGATCTTCAACTGGCTCGGGACCATCTGGGGCGGCAAGGTGGTCTTCACCACCTCGATGCTCTACGCGATCTCGTTCCTGTTCACCTTCACGCTCGGCGGCATCACCGGGATCATGCTCGCGGTCCCACCGTTCGACGCGCAGGCGCAAGACAGCTACTTCGTGGTCGCCCACTTCCACTACGTCATGGGCGGCGGCGCGCTCATGGCCTTCTTCGCCGGGCTCTACTACTGGTTCCCGAAGATGAGCGGCAAGCTGATGGACGAACGGATCGGCAAGCTCGGCTTCTGGTTCCTGGTGCCCGGGCTGCACCTGATCTTCTTCCCGCAGCACATCGCCGGGCTGATGGGCATGCCGCGCCGGACCCAGACCTACGTGGCGGGCATCGGCCTCGAGCTCCCCAACCTGCTCTCCACGGCCGGCACCTTCGTCATGCTGATCGGCCTCATCCTCCTGCTCGTGAACATCGTCCACGGCGTGCTCCGCGGCAAGCCCGCCGGCAACGACCCGTGGGACGCTCGCACGCTCGAGTGGTCGGTCTCGTCGCCGCCGCCGCACCACAACTTCGACCACCAGCCCGTGGTCAACGACCGCGACGCGCTGTGGGTGCAGAAGTATCCCGAGAGCGTCCACGGCGAGCGCGTCCCCGAATCCGCGTCCGAGCCCTACGACGCCGCCGGCATCCACCTGCCGGGCCAGAGCTGGTACCCGCTGTTCATGGGTCTCGCGCTGCTGGTGTTCTCGTACGCCCTGCTGTTCCACAACTTCTGGGTGGTCGGGATCTCGCTCGCGATGGTCTTCTTCTTCACCTACGCCTGGGCGCTCGAGGGCGTCGGGGGCCACCACTTCCCCGCCGGCCGGCGCGGCGCCGGCCAGCACAGCAAGGAGGGCCACGCGTGAGCGCCGCCACCGCCGCCACCGCGGTCGCGCCCGGCATGGAGTCGGGCCACTACCGCAGCAGCAAGCTGCCCGACATCAAGCTCCTCATGTGGGTCTTCCTGGCGTCCGACATCATGTTCTTCGGGACGCTCATCGGCACCTACCTCGTCTACAAGGGCCGCAGCCTGACCGGCCCCTACCCGGCCGACGTGCTCGACATCCCGCTGACCACGGTCAGCACCTTCGTCCTGCTGATGTCGTCGTTCCTCATGGTGCTCGCGCTGCACGCGCTGAGGGGGGACGACATCGCCAAGTTCCGGCTGTGGACCTTCGGCGTCGCCTTCTTCGGCGCGATCTTCCTCGGCTTCCAGATCTACGAGTTCGCGCACTTCGTCGACCTCGGCCTGACGCTGCAGGGCAACCTCTTCGGCACCACCTTCTACGTGCTGACCGGGACCCACGGCGTCCACGTCAGCATCGGGGTCATCTGGCTGCTGTCGATCCTCATCCACTCGTACGTCAAGCCGTGGAGCAGCAAGGACGAGGCCTACCTCGAGGTCGCCGGCCTCTACTGGCACTTCGTCGACATCGTCTGGATCGTCATCTTCACCATCGTCTACTTGGTGGAGTTCGTCTGATGGCGCAGCACGGCGGCAAGAAGCACGGCGTCGGCGAGTACGTGATCGTCGCGCTGATCCTGGGGATCATCACCTACGTCGAGTACTACATCGTCGAGTTCCCGCCCGCGTTCATGAGCTCCGGCTGGATCCTCTTCTGGCTGATCGCCATGTCGCTCGTGAAGTTCTGGATGGTCATCTGGTTCTTCATGCACCTCAAGGACGACGACAAGCTCTACGCCGGCTTCTTCTCGTCCGGCATGGTCATCGGCATGGGGACCTTCGTCGCGCTGGCGTTCATGTTCCTGCTTCCCCGCGCGGTGGCGCCCGTCATCAGCGGCGACACGCCGGCGGCAGAGGCGCACGGCGCGCCGTACGCCGACGCACTGCCCGACGCGGTCGTCGCCAACATCGAGAGCGACGGCGCCAGCCGGCCGCTCGCCGAGCGCGCCCGCACGCCGCGTCCCGCCGACCTCACCCTGGTCGTGACCCCGCCGCCGGCGCGAGCGGACGGCTTCGAGGTCCGGCTCGACGATCCGGTCGTCGTGGTCGCCGAGACGTCCCCGACGGCCGCCACGGACGAGACGGTGGCGGAGGCCGACGGCGAGACCGCCGTGACCGCCGCGGTCTTCGACGAGGCCCTCGGCGCCCAGGTCTACGCCGCCAACTG
>JAHYJQ010000025.1 GCA_019429025.1 Trueperaceae bacterium
GCTGGTGCTGCTGGTCTTCGTCTACTTCCCGATCGTCTGGGCCCTCGGCATCAGCTTCACCAACTGGCAGGCGGGGGGCGTGCCCGGCCGTTTCGTCGGCGTCGAGAACTACCGCTACCTGCTCACCTCGAGCGACTTCTGGAACGCCCTGCGCAACACCGTCTACTTCATGGCGCTGAAGCTACCCATCGACATGGCGTTGGCACTGGCGATCGCCCTGCTGCTCAACCAGCGCCTGCGGGGGATGTCGTTCTTCCGCATGGCGATCTTCATTCCCGTGGTCACGTCCGTCGTCGCGGCCGCCGCCATCTGGCGCGTGCTCTACAACCCGACGTTCGGCGTCTTCAACAGCCTCCTGGCGACCTTCGGCCTGCCGCCGCAGCGCTGGCTCCGAGACCCCAACCTGGCGATGCCGTCGGTCGTGCTCGTGGCGCTGTGGAAGGGGCTCGGCTACAACGTGGTCATCTTCCTGGCCGGGCTCCAGGGGATCGCGCGTCAGTACTACGAGGCCGCCGCCATCGACGGCGCCACCGCCTGGCAGCGCTTCCGCCACGTCACGCTGCCCCTCCTGTCGCCCGTCACCTACTTCGTCCTCCTGATCGGCGTCATCAACTCGTTCAAGGTCTTCTCGCTCATCCACGTACTGCTGCCCGACGCAGGCCCGCTCGACAGCGCCAAGGTACTCGTCTTCTACCTCTACGAACTCGCCTTCCAGAGCTTCCGCTACGGCCGCGCCTCCGCGCTGTCGTTCATCCTCCTGGCCATCGTCCTGATGCTGACCTTCCTGCAGCAGCGCTTCGCCGAGAAGCGGGTGCACTACGAATGACCGCCCCCCACGCACGCACCTCGACCGCCCCGCGCAGCCTGGCCTTCCGGCTCGGCCGGTTCTTCGGGACCAGCGGCACGTACGCGCTGCTCATCGCCATGGCGCTCGTGACCGTGGCCCCCTTCGCGTGGATGATCGGCACGGCCCTGAAGACGCAGCAGGAGATCTTCGTCTACCCGCCCACGCTGTGGCCGGCGGCGCCGCAGTGGGGGAACTTCGCGGCGGTCCTCGAGCGGGTGCCGTTCATGCGCTTCTACCTCAACAGCGTCATCGTCACCGTCGTGATCACCGTGGCCCAGGTCGTCACGTCGGCGCTCGCCGGTTACGCCTTCGCGCGCATCGAGTTCCCCTTCAAGAACGCGGTGTTCGTGCTCTTCCTGGCGACGCTGATCGTGCCCAACCAGGTGACGATGCTGCCGCTGTTCCTGCTGGTGAGCCGGCTCGGCTGGATCGACACCTACCAGGCCCTCACGGTGCCGTTCCTGGCCAACGCCTTCGCGGTGTTCTTCCTGCGCCAGTTCTTCCTCACGGTGCCACGCGAACTCGAGGAGGCCGCCACGATCGACGGTGCCGGGCGCCTCCGGGTGCTGTTCACGATCGTCCTGCCGCTCGCCCGCCCGGCGCTCGCCACCATCTCGCTCTTCATCTTCCTCAGCGAGTGGGACAACTACCTGTGGCCCCTGATCGTCACCAACTCCCAGGCCATGCGCACGCTGCCCATCGGCCTGCGCTTCTTCGTCGAGGAGAGCGGCAGCCAACTACACCTGATGATGGCTGGCGCGGTCATGGCCGTCGCGCCCATCCTGCTGCTCTTCTTCATGGCCCAGAAGCAATTCATCGAGGGGATCGCGATGACCGGGAGCAAGGGATGACCCGGCCGCGCCACCTCGCCGCCCCGCGAAAGGAGGAACGCCGCGTCCGCACCACCCCGTGACCCCGCCCAGCGACCGCAGCCACCGACCGCCCGAACCTGGAGGTACCCCATGAACGTCAAGGCCCGTCCCCCGCTCCGCCGCTGGCTCGCCGCCGCGGTACTCGCGCTCGTTGCTTCGCCGATCGCCCTAGCGCAGGGCGTCACCATCGACTTCTGGTACTCGGTGGGTGGCGCCCAGGGCGGCGCCCTCGAGGCGATGATCGCCGAGTTCAACGCCAGCAACGAGTACGGCATCACCGTCAACGCCACCTACTCCGGCAACTACGGCGAGACCGCCCAGAAGGTCACCGCCTCGCTCCTCTCGGGCGGCCTGCCCGACGGCGGACTCATCCCGGCCGGCCCCCTGTGGACCTGCCGCGAGGGCAACTTCCTGCTCCAGGAGTACCTCGCGGGCCCCGAGGGCCTGCCCGAGGACGCCTTCTGGCCCGTGCTGTGGGACTACAACCGCTACGGCGACGACATCTGCGCCCTGCCCTTCAACAACAGCACGATGGTCATGTACTACAACAAGGACCTCATGCGGCAGGCGGGCCTCGACCCCAACGCGCCGCCGCAGAACTGGGACGAGCTCGTGTCGCAGGCGGCGGCCATCGTCGCATCGGTGCCCGGCGCCATCGGCATCGACGTGCGCGACGAGGCCTGGTGGCTCAAGGCGCTCATCCTGCAGAACGGCGGCCAGATCATGAACGCCGACGCGACCGAGCCCACCTTCAACAGCGAGGAGGGCATCGCGGCCCTCGCGTTCTGGAAGCGGCTGATCGACGAAGGGCTGATGCTGCCGGCGCAGCACGGCGGCTCGCGCGACCTGTTCATCGCCGGCAGGCTCGGCTTCCTCATGGCGTCCACCGCGTCGGTGGTCACCGTCCAGGGCGGGGCGGCCTTCGAGTTCGGCACCGACTTCCTGCCCGGGAACGTGTCCCGCGGCGCGACCGTCGGCGGTGCGTCGCTCGTGATGTTCCCGTCCACCCCCGAGAAGGAGCAGGCCACCTGGCGACTGCTGCGCTTCCTCACCAACGTGGACAACCAGATCGCCTTCACGACCGCGACCGGCTACGTGCCGACGAGCAGCGAATCGGCCGAGTCGATGCAGATCCAGGCGCTGCTCCTGGAGCGACCCGCCTACGCCGCCGGCTTCGAGCAACTCGCCATCGCCAGCCAGTACCCGCACTTCTACGCCATGGGCACCATGGACAACCTGTTGCGCCGCGCCATCGAGCGCGTCGAGCTCGGCGTCGAGACCCCCTCCGAGGCCTTCGCCGCCGTCGAGCAGGAGCTGATCGCGGAGATCGCGGCCACGTCACGGTAATCGACGCGCGCCGGTCGGGGGGGCGCTCGGTCCCCCGACCGGCCCTCACAGGAAGGACGACCATGCCCCCCCGTCCCACCGTCGGCGTCTCGACGTCGGCGTTCTTCCCCCGCCCGATCGAGGCGACGCTCGAGATCCTCGCGCAGCAGCCCTGGCGCGGTGTCGAACTCATGCCCCAGGCTCCCAGCGAATGCCGCCCGGCGTACGGCGAGCGGTTGCTCGCCCTCGGCGCTGGACGCTTCGACTTCTGTGGCATCCACTTCCCGCAGATCCTGGCGCCCTTCCTGTACAACCCGGATCCCTCGGCGTTCGCCTTCGGCCAGGAGCTCTGCCGCGACCTGCCCGAGCTCGCCGGCGCGATCGGCGCGCGCACGATCGTCGTGCACGGCCCCTGGGCGAACATGAGCGAGGGGCCGTTCCTCGAGGCGACGCTCGCCAACCTGCGCCTGCTGTGCGACGTCGGCGCCGACCATGGGGTCACCGTCGCGCTCGAGAACACCCCCGGCTCGCCGATGGGCGCCTCGGTCGACGCCATGGTGGCGTTCGCGGCGCAGGTGGCGCGGCCGAACTTCGGCTACACCTTCGACACCACCCACACCTACGAGATGGGCCAGGAGCTCATGCCCTACCTGCACGGCCTGCCGTCGATCGCCCACGTGCACGCGTCGGACTTCGACGTCGCCAGCCAGACCCGCCACACCCCGCCCGGCCGGGGCGTGATCGACTGGGCCGCGGTCGTTCGCACCCTCGCCGACCGCGGCTTCCACGGCAACTTCATCCTCGAGCTCCTCGGCAAGAACCTGGGCGAGGACCCGGTGCGCACCCTCAGGGACGCGGCCGCCCTCCTCGATCCCATCTTCGACGCCGCCTACGGGCAGGCGCGGCCATGAAGGTCGCCCGCTACCTCGGACCCGGCCGGCTCGCGCTCGAGGACGCCCCGGTCCCCGAGCCCGGCGACGGCGAGGTGCTCGTGCGCGTGCGCGCGTGCGGCGTGTGCGGCACCGACGTCAAGACCTACCTGCGCGGCCACGCCCTCATCGGGCCCGGCGCCGTGCTCGGCCACGAGGTGGCGGGCGAGGTCGCGGTCTCGCGCCACCCCGGCTTCCGCGTCGGCGACCGCGTGGCGGTCGGGCCCTACGCCGAGTGCGGCGAGTGCGACGCCTGCCGCCGCGGCCATCCGAGCCTCTGCGCGCGCCTGCACGAGGCCTTCGCCGAGCCGGGCGGCTTCGCCGAGTACGTGCGGGTGCCCCGCCGATTGGCCGACCGCGTGATGCACGTGCTCCCACCCGGCCTCGCGTACGAACGCGCCGCGCTGGTGGAGCCGCTCGCCTGCTGCGTGCACGGCCTGCGCGTGGCCGGCGTGACCGCCTCCAGCCGGCTGTTGGTGATCGGCGACGGCCCGATGGGCCTGCTGCAGGCCGCCCTCGCGCGCGCCTGGGGCGCCACCTCGGTGCTGCTCAGCGGCGCGACGCCCCACCGGCTGGCGTTCGCCCGTACGGTCGCCGACGTGGTCGTCGACGCCACCCGCGAGGACCTGGCTGCCGCGGTGGCCGCATGGGCGCCCGCGGGTCCCGACGCCACGCTCGTCTCCGTCGCCAGCGTCGCCTCGCTCGCCGACGCCATCGCGTTGTCCGCCCGAGGCGGCGTCGTGAACGCGTTCGCCGGGATGCCCAAGGGCGAGCACCTCCCCCTCGACCTGCGCCGCGTCCACTACGACGAGGTGCGCGTGGCGGGCTCCTTCGGCTACGGCAGCGACGACTTCCGCGAGGCCTTCGACCTCCTCGCCGCCGACGCCCTCCCGCTCGACGGCTTCGTCACCGACCGCGTGGCGCTCGACGACGTCGAGGCGGCGCTGCAGCGCGGCGCCGCGCACGCCGGGGTCAAGACCGTCGTCGTCGGCTGACGGCGCGCGCCGGCGGGAGACGTCGCGCTCGACCGGCGATGAGCGGGTCGGCACCGCCCTGGCGCAACATGGCCGGCGATCCGTCGACCGCGACCGTCATGCAGCGTCGCGTCGCACCGAGTCGCCGTGCCCCGGCCCCCGGTACCGCCGGTACCGGCGCGTCAGCGTCGTCCACCCCAGGATTCGCCGCAGCCCCGGAACGCCCAACCCCAGCCACAGAAGCCCGTAAGCCACCCACACGGCCGCCACGATCCAGCCGTAGCCGACCAGCGCCCGGACCGTGTCCGATGCCCACCCCGCGGAGACCCCCCACCACGCGACCACCGATGCGGCCACCGGCAACCCCGTCAGCCACGCGTAGAACAGCAGCCACCCCTGCGCGCCCTGGATCGCGCCTTCCGGGCAGCGCGACATGCAGCGCATGCAGTTGTGGCACGCGAACGTCCAGTACGGGCGCCGCCCCGGCCCCAGCAGGCGGATCGCCCCGTGCGGGCAGCCGGCCGCGCAGGCGCCGCACGACGTGCAGCGCTCGTCCGCGAAGAACGCCTTCGCCAGCATCAGCCGCGCCACCAGCAGGTAGGCCAGCGACAACGGCAGCATCATCGCCCCCACGACCGCCTGCGCCCATCCGCCCACCGCGCGTTCGCCCCGCAGCAGCCGCGCCGCGAACGCATCCGCCCGTGCGTCGCCGCGCGCCACGATCGCCGCCACGCTCGCCGGCGACCCCGCCGGGAACGCCACCGTCCAGTTCTGCGGCATGTCCACCGCGCCCATCCCGCGCACCCGCGCCCCCCGCAGAGCCAACAGCAGCGCCGGGAGGACCGCGGCCGTGCCCTCGAACCCCGGCAGGATCCAACGGCCGAGGCGCATGGCGCCCCGCGTGACCAGCACGAACGCGTCCGTTCCCCGCACGGCCGGCTCCGTGAGGGCGGCACGCAGCAGCGGCCACGGCGCGGTGAAGCCGTGCGTCGGGCCGAGCAGGCCCAGCAGCCGGCGGCCGAGTGGGTTCGGCACGAGCGGCGCGGCCGTCTCTCCGCCGGACCGCACCACCGCCTCGGCCCCCCGGATTCGCGCCGCCGCGGCAACCCGCACCGCCACCCGCCGCGAGTTGCCCGTGCCGCTCCACACCACCAGCTCGACCGCGTCGTAGGCACACGCGGTAGCGGCCGCGTCGGCCGAGCCCGCCCGCGACGCGACGCTCACGGCGGCCGCGCCGGCGCCGGTCGCCGCGCGGCCAGCGAGCGCCTCGTCAGGACCACCACCTCGGGCGCCTTCCGCCCCGAGGCGACCGCAAACCCCCGTCATGGCGCGCGCATGCGTCCTCTCCTCCACCCGAAGCCGGTCGTCCCCAGCGTACCGCCACGGCACCCGCGTCACGACCGGCTCGCCGCGTGCGCGCCCTCCGTGGACGCTTCATCGCTGCGGGATGGCGGGCGCGGCGTCGGCAAGACGGTCTGGTCCACCGCGCTCGCCTCCGACGAGCTCCGGTCCTCGATCGGCACCGTGGTGCCCGACCTGCGCGCCGCCGACGTCGCCACCGGGCACGGGGAGCGACCCGACCTGGATGCCTACCCCGATCCGGCCACCTTCGGGAGCCTCCTCGACGCCGGCGAGAGCGCGTTCCACGTCTGGCGCGCCGCCATCGCGCGCGGACTGGCGCGGCGCACGAGCCAGGCCGTACCCGCAGCGACGTGGGTCGAGAGCGTGGCCTGGGTGCGAACCGAGCCCGAAGCTTTCGCCCGGCTCCTCCAGGACGCCGACGCGCGGCTGCGTGACGGGGGCGCCCACATGCTCTTCGTCTTCGATGCGCTGGATCGCGCGGGCCGCGACTGGGCCGAGATGGACTCCATCGTCCGCGACCTGCTGCGCGTCGCCCTCGCGGTCCGGACGTTCCCTCGGCTGCACACGAAGGTGTTCCTGCGGGAGGACCAGTTCGAGGGCCGCACGGTGACGAACTTCCCCGACGCCTCCAAGCTGCTCGCGACGCGCGTCGAGCTCACCTGGGCCCTCCACGACCTCCACGGGCTGCTGTGGCAATACCTGGTCAACGCGTACGGCGACCACGGGTTCGTGCTCCGCTCGATCTACACCAGCGTCATGGGGCAGGAGCCGCCATCGGAGGGCGGCGTGTGGCGGCCGAGCGGGGCCGCTCAACGGGATTCCGAGGAGCAGCGGGCGCTCTTCTCCGCGATCGCCGGGCCGTGGATGGGCCGCGACCGGCGCCGCGGGTTCACGTACTCGTGGTCGGTGGGCCACCTCGCCGACGCGGGCGGCCGCGCGTCGCCGCGTTCGTTCCTGGCCGCCATCCGCGCGGCCGCGGAGGACTCGGTCGAGCGCTACCCGGACCACCCGTCCGCGCTGCACTACGAGAGCATCAAGCGCGGCGTCCAGAAGGCGTCGGAGGTCCGCGTGCGGGAGCTCGCCGAGGACTACCCCTGGGTGCCCCGGCTCATGCAGCCCCTGCGCGGCATGACCGTCCCCTGCGCCTTCAGCGATGTCGTCGAGGCCTGGCGCGATGCGTTCGGGGAGCGGTTCACGCCGAACGTCGGCGACCGCCTCCCGCCGGACAACCCCGACGGCGGCTGGCGTGGCCTGCGGGAGAGCCTCGAGCGGCTCGGCATCATGGAGCGCATGCGCGACGACCGCGTCAACATGCCCGACCTCTACCGCGTCGGGTTCGGGCTCGGCCGGCGCGGGGGCGTGCGGCCGGTCCTGTCTACGCCGGCGGGATGAACCCGATCGCTCGGGGTCAGCTTCAAGCGTCCTCCCCAGCCTCCCCCACCTTGCCGTTCCAGTAGCCGACGAACGCCAGGTGCGCGCTCGTGCTCGTCAGGAAGCGCACGTGCTGGGCGGCGGTCAGCCGGTAGGCCCACAACGTCTCGAGAATCCGGGTGACGTTGAACACGAAGATGCCGTTCGGGAACAGCTCGTCGCCATCGCCGACGGGGCACGGGACGAAGGTCGGGTCGGCCTGGATGCGCACGGTGCAGCGAGGACACGCGGGGCGGGGCGGTCGCGGCCCGCGGACCGATTGGGCGCTCGCCGCCTGGTCCGTCATGCCGTCTCCCACAGCTTCCTGACGGGAACGGCGAACAACCCATCGCCGAACGCGATGCCGGCGCTACCGTCGTAGAGCACCACGCCGGCGACGAACCGCTTGCCGGCCACCGCCCGCAGCTTGCGCAGCCCCCGCAAGTCCGACTCCTTCACCGTGGCCGCCGCCTTCACCTCCACCCCGGCAACGGCCAACGCGCCCTGCTCCAGTACGATGTCCACCTCGAAGTCGTCACGGTCGCGGAAGTGGAAGAACTCGACCGGCTCCGGGAGCCAGCTGGCCTGGCGCCTGAGCTCCTGGAACACGAACGTCTCCAGCAGAGCTCCCAGCAGCGGCCGGTCGGCGGCGATCCGGTCCGCGTCGACCCCGAGCAGCGCGCAGGCGACGCCCGTGTCACCGACATGCAGCTTCGGGCGCTTGACCAACCGGCTCAGGCGGTTCGCATGCCAGGCGGGCAGCCGCTCGAGCAGGAAGACGCGCTCGAGCAACGTGACGTGCTCGTGGATGGTCTGGCGCGTCAGCTCGAACGGGGAGGCCAGGTCCGCGACGTTCACGAGCCGCCCGGTCTGCGCCGCCGCGAAGGCCAGCAACCTCGGAAGCGTGTCGAGTGAGCGGATCCGGCTCAGGTCGCGCACGTCGCGTTGGATCTGCGCCTCCACGTGGTCGCGATACCAGGCGCGCCGGCGAGCGGCAGACCGACGGGCCAACGCCGCCGGATAACCGCCGGCGGTGATGCGGTCGGCCAGCTCGGGCCCGAGGCGGTCGGCCACCCCCGTCTTGAACCCGGCACGGAACAGCCGCTCGATGAAGCGCGGTCGCCGGCCCTCGATCTCGCCTTGGGCGAGCGGATGCAGGCGAAGGATCGCCATCCGCCCGGCCAGCGACTCCGCGAGCGCCGGCACGAGCGGAACGTTCGCCGAACCCGTGAGGATGAAGCGGCCCGCAGTTCGCCTCCGGTCGATGGCCGCCTTGAGCGACGTGAAGATCTCCGGCACCCGCTGCACCTCGTCGAGGATGGTGCGCGCGGGAAGGTCGCTCACGAACCCGACCGGATCGGCCCTCGCCGCGGTGGCGACCGCTTCGTCGTCGAACGAAACATAGCGATAGCCGCGCGGCTCCCCGACCAGCCGCGCCAGCGTCGTCTTGCCGCACTGGCGCGGGCCATGAACCAGCACCGCCGGGCTGTCGGCCAACGCCTCACGCAGGCGAGGCACGAGGTAACGCGGGAACCGCGGGGCGGCCTTGGCCATGGCGGAGGGTACCGCTGTGCATCGGCTGAATGCAAGTCCGGCTGTCGGCTGAACGCTAGTCTGACGGTCGGCCGAACGCTAGTTCATCGAGCGGCCATTCGCTGGTCCACGGTTCGACCGGTAGGCGGCCATGGTGTCGTGGTCAACGCCGCACCAGCTCGGTCACGCCCGCCGTCGACGGCGCCTGCGTGTCTCAGGACACCGACACCGCGGCGCCTGTCACGCATCGGCCTCCTCTGCCTCCCGCACCTTGCCGTTCCAGTAGCCGACGAACGCCAGGTACGCGCTCGCGCTCGTCAGGAAGCGCACGTGCTGGGCGGCGGTCAGCCGGTAGGCCGACAGCGCCTCGACGCCATACCGGCGCGCCTTCTCGAGCCGATGGTGGCCGTCGATCAGGTTGAACCGCCCAGGCGCGATCTCGGCGAGCACGACCGGGCGAGCGAGATCCGCCGCCTCGACGTGGGCGTCGACGAGCGGCCGATCCCACCGCTGGAAGCTGTTCACCGAGACCCGCACGAGCGCGACCTCCGCGGGACGGCGCGCAACGTGCTCGAGGATCCGGCTGACGTTGAACACGAAGATGCCGTTCGGGTAGAGCTCGTCGCCATCCTCGACAGGGCACGGGACGAAGGTCGGGTCGGCCTGCATGACCACGTTGAGGCGAGGATACTCGGGCCGGGCCGGCCGCGGTGCGCCTTCCTAGGACCCGCCGACGTTCCATCTCGATGCGAAAGGAGCGCAGCCAGCGACCATGACGCTCGCGATCGGTCGGCCCCACACCGTCGATTCGGATCTGGCCGTCGCCGCCCTGACGTACATCGCAGCGCGTCAGACACGGCCCACGGCGCACTCCGTATTCAAGGTGCCGTACGACGCCGAGAAGCGTCACCTGACCGAGTACCTCCAGCCGATCGTCGGCGACCGCTACGTCGCCATGGACTTCGGGCCGGTCCCCTCACACCTCTACGACCTGCTGAAGCACCTCCGCGACCCGGGATCGGTTCTGGGCGTCGACCCGGAACTGGCCGAGGTCGGCCGTCGCCACCTGGCCGTGAAGGACCAAAGGCGCCTCGAAGTGCTGGCGACGTGCGATCTCAACGCCCTCAGCCAAAGCGCCATCGACTGCCTGGACGCTGCGCTCGAGCAGGAGCGGGGGATGACCTTCGGGGAACGCCGGCCTGGTCGCACGAAGCTGCATGGCAGAGCACGGTCAGGAACGCCGCGATCCGAGCTTGCCCCGTCATGCCGACGCGCACGAGGGCGCTGGCGCTCGCTCACCTGGGGGTGCGCGTGTGATCCGGGTGCTGGCGTAAGCCTCGTCAGCACGACCCGCCCTACCCCCCCACCCACCCCCCCGACAACACCTCCGCCTGCTCCAACACCGTCCGCGTCGCCGTCTCCTGCTTGTCGGGCGGGTACCCGTGCCGGCGCAAGATCCGCTTCACCAACACCCGCAGGTGGGCGCGGACGTTCTCGCGCAGCGTCCAGTCGATGCTGACGTTCTGGCGCACCGTCTCGACCAGCTCGCGCGCGATGTCCCGCAGGGTCGCGTCGCCCAGCACCGCCAACGCGCTGTCGTTCGTCTCCAAAACGTCGTAAACCGCCAACTCGTCCTCGGTCAGGCCGAGGGCGACGCCGCGGTCGGCCGCCGCGCGCATGTCGCGCGCGATCCCGATCAACTCCTCGATCACCTGCGCCGCCTCGATCGCCCGGTTCTGGTACTTCCGCAGGGTGCGCTCCAGCATCTCCGCGAACGAACGCGCCTGCACCACGTTCTTCCGGCGCCGCACCGCCAACTCCCCATGCAGCAGCTTCTGCAGCAGCTCCACCACCTGGAAGAACCCCACCTCGTCGCGGATGCGCAGCGCCTCGTCGTGCGGCACCGAGAGCGAGAACGCCCGCGACAACTCGCGCACGGCCCGGATCGTCCGCTCCTTGCCATTCCCCTGCGCCAGCACGTGCTCCTGCGCGGCCGGCAGCAGGCCCAGCCTCTCCGCCGGCGTCCCCGCGACCCACGCCGAGCGGGCGAAGCCGTGGAACAGCCCGCAACAGACCTCGTGCTTCTCCAGCATCACGGCGACGGCCTCGTCCCGGTCGAGCGCCGTCCGCCCGCGGCCGCCGCTCTCGGTGTACGTCGCCAAAGCGCGCTTCAACTCGTGCACCAAGCCCAGGTAGTCCACCACCAGGCCGTCGGGCTTGCTGCCCAAGACGCGGTTCACCCGCGCGATCGCCTGCATCAGCCCGTGTCCGCGCATCGGCTTGTCGACGTACATCGTGTGCAGGCTCGGCGCATCGAAGCCCGTCAGCCACATGTCGCGCACCAGCACGATCCGCAACTGGTCCGTCGGGTCGCGGAAGCGGTCGGCCAGCACCTCGCGCCGCGGCTTGTTGCGCACGTGCGGCTGCCACTCCAACGGATCCGACGCCGAACCCGTCATGACCACCTTCATGGCGCCGGTGGCGTCGTCGTCGCTCACCCACGCCGGCCGCAGGCGCGCGATCTCGCGATGCCGCTCGACGCAGATGCGCCGGCTCATGCACACCACCATCGCCTTGCCGGGCAGCGCCTCGCAGCGCGACTCGACGTGCTCGACGATGTCGCGCGCGACCCGTGCGAGCCGCTTCGACGAACCGACAACCGCCCCGAGCTGCGCCCACTTCGTCTTCAGGCGCTTCTTGCGCGCGACCCCCTCGCCCTCGGTGGCCTCCTCGAACTCCGGGGCGATGCGCGGGCGCGTGGTTCGATCGCCGGAACGCAAGCGCCGGTGATCGACTTCGCCGTGCCCGAGAACGACGGTTGGCTGGCGGTCAACCAGTTCACGGTTTCGGAGGGGCAACACACCCGGCCCGCCCTGCGCAACGGAGGCCATTCGCGCCGCTAGGCCGCACTCGTCTGCCGGCCATCCCCCAAGGTAACCAGTGCGAGGGTGGTCACAGCGAACTGCTTCCATCCGTAGGAACCTTACGGCGCCATACGAATCCATCGCCGGGCTCGCCTTGCGCCTGTACGATCACTATCCATCCGTAATTCGGAATCCACGCCCTGCCGCGGTGAACTGCCAGCATTCACAATTGCTTGCAAACACGTTTGCTAGCAAGTACGATTGCAGGCGTGTCCTCTTCGTTGTCGCAACCTCCTTCCCGCCTGATCGACCGCGAGACCGAACTTCGCGAGCTGCGGGCCCTGGCAGCCGCGGGTGAGCCGCGCATGGCCCTCCTGACGGGTCGCCGCCGCGTCGGCAAGACCTTCCTGCTCCTCTCCGCCTGGGACGACGAGCGCGCGTTCTTCTTCACCGCGGCGCGCACCGGTCCGGAGTTGAACCGCCGTCAACTGCTCATGGACCTCGCCCGCTGGAGCGGCGAAGCGATCGAACCCGGGGACCATCCGACCTGGCGCAGCGTGTTCCAGCTGCTGCTCGACCTGTGCTCGCCGGAGCCCCTCGTCGTCGTCATCGACGAGTTCCAGTACCTCGCCGACGACGAGCGCGGGCTCGCCACCGTCGCCAGCGAGCTCAATGCGGCCTGGGAGCGGCGCAGGGCGCCGCGCTCCTTCCTCCTGGTGCTCGCCGGCTCGGTCGTGACGACGATGGAGGCCCTCGCCGGCGGAGGCGCGCCACTGTACGGCCGCTTCCACTGGAGAGGTCGCCTCGAACCCTTCGACTACGCGCATGCCGCCGAGATGGCCCCCTTCGCCTCGCCGCGCGAGCGGGTCGAGGCGTACGCGGTCTTCGGCGGCACCCCGCGCTACCTTGCGGCGGTCGACGCAGGCGCCCCACTCGCCGACAACGTCGCCCGGCTGTCGCTCTCACCGCGGGGCGAGGTCCGCCAACTCGTCGAGACGGCTCTCGACCAGGAGGAGGGCCTCCGCGAGGTGATCAAGTACCGCGCGATCGTCCGCGCCGTCGCCACCGGGCAGACGCGACGCAACGAGATCGCCCAGCGGACGGGCGTGGCGAACGACGCCGGCCTGCGCGACAAGCTCACTCGGCTCGTCGACCTCGGTTACCTAGCCGCGCGAACCAACGTCGACGCCCACCCGAACGAGCCGGTGACGTACGCCGTCGCCGACCCGGCGGTGCGCTTCCACCACCGCTTCGTCGAACCGCACCTCGCGGTCCTCGATCGCACGGACCCGAGAGACTTCTGGCTGGCTTACGTCGCGCCCCGGTTCGCGAGCTTCGTCGGCCCCGAGTTCGAACGCGTGGCCACGCAGTCCTACGACCGGCTGCGGGCCACACGCGGCTACCCCCTCGTCGAGCGCTGGGGCCGCTGGGAGGGGCGCGACCGCGAGGGCGCGTCGCTCGAGATCGACGTCGTGGCACCGCTCGTGGACGGCCGCGTCATGACCGGCGCCGTGAAGTGGAACACGAGCCCGACAGACATCGCCGTGCACTTCCGCCACCTGGCCATGCTGGAACGCGCCGCCGAGGCCGGACGCGCCTGGGCCCACGCGGCACTCCGACCCGACGCGCCCGTGCTCTATGTCGCTGCAAGTGGGTTCGAGGAAGGCTTCGTCGATGTGGCTGGTCGCGGCGGCCGGCCCGTCATCGCGCTCGACCTGGACGACCTGTTCGCGGTGTGAACCGACTCGTCGCACCGCACCTCAACCGCCTGCACGCAGCATCGCCGCGAAGGCCACCATGCCGCAGCGCTCCTGGCGCACGCCCCGGACGACTTCGGGCCGATCCGCGGGGGCTCCTCGAGCGAAGCCGTCGAGGACACACCGGGCTCACGGTCGGCTGATCCCTGGCTTACTGTCCTGTCACCGGACGGCCGTCCCACGAGCAAGGCACTTCTGGTCGTCGAGGGCCCTTGCCCGTGAACGCCACGGGCACCCCGGTCACGCACCAACCCCGACACACGCCGCCACAGGTTCGATCACGCCGAAACCCGCAGCCGCAACCCCAGCGCCCGAACCACCTTGTGCACGGTCGCGAACTCCGGGTTCCCCTCTAGCGACAGCGCCTTGTAGAGGCTCTCGCGCCCGAGGCCCGTCGCCTCGGCGATCCGCGTCATCCCCTTGGCTCGCGCGACGTCACCGAGCGCCGCCGCCAGCAGCACCGGATCGTCCTCGTCGAGCACGGCGTCGAGGTACGCCGCGACGTCGGCGTCGCTCTCGAGCAAGGCCGCTGCGTCCCACGGTCGGGTCTCCGTCTTCTTCGCTGCCATGGCCGCCTTCCTCACAGGTCCCGCACGAGTGCCTTGGCACGGCGGATGTCGCGCTGCTGACTGGACTTGTCGCCTCCACCAAGGAGAACGACGCAGTTCGAGCGCTCCAGGTGGATGTACACGCGGTATCCAGGACCGTGCGCGATGCGAAGCTCCGAGACGCCACCTCCGACCGAGCGCACGTCACCGGAGTTGCCCAGCGACAGCCGACGGATGCGAGCCACGATGCGAAACCTGGCCTCGCGATCCCGCAGACCGTCGAACCAGCGCTGGTACTGCGGCGTCTGGCGGACCTCGATCACGGCCCGAACGTATCCTACGGGATACGGGCGGTGCCTGGATGAGTTGGCTACGGCCAAGGAGGGCGCGGCGAGGATGCCAACACCTCCCAGCGGCGCGCGGCACGCGCCTCCCTCGTCCACGCTCGCCCCCGAACGGCAGGATCGGCCGCGACCCGAAGCCGCGGCCGATCCGAGGTCGACGAACCGTCAGCTGCTCAGTCCACGACCGACTTGAGCGGATAATCCGCCACGTCGATCGGCGGCAGCACCCCGCCCGGAAGCCGCTGGATGTACTGCTTGAGCGGCAGGAAGTAGTTGATGTAGGTGTCCTCGAACCCCGCGGGGTTCGCCTCGCGCACGGCGGCGAACTCGAGGTAGTTGTCGCGGCCGAGGGCCGTGAAGGAGTTGGTGGCGACGGTGTAGACGCGCTCGGGATCGATCGGGGCCCAGGCGCCCGTCGCGCGCTCTTGCGCCTCGACGTTGAGGATCACCGCGTCCTCGGCGCCGCCGAGGTCGACGTCGTAGCGCAGGCCCGCCGCGTACGGGAACGCGCCGGTGGAGCCGGTGTTCAGCGCGTAGTGGGCTGCCTGGTTGAGCACCTTGACGATCGACGCGCCGTTCATGTCCAGCATGACGATCGTGTTCGAGAACGGCAGCGCGGCGATGGCGTCGCCGACGGTGAAGGCGCCGGAGAGGAACTGGGTGCGCACGCCGCCGGCGTTCTGGATCGCCACGTCGATCGCCGGGTTCGTGTCGCGGAACGCCTGCGACACCACGAAGGCCGCGTAGCTGCCGGTGGGCGTCTCGCCCGCCGCGAACGGCTCGGGGATGCGGGTGTTGTCGAGCGTGACCTCGACCGAGCCGATCGGCTCGACCTTGATGGCCTCGACGCCCTCGCGGTACGGGTCGAGCAGCGCCTCGACCGACGCGTCGGGGCTGGTGAGCCGCAGCAGCGGCGACGCCTCGATGGCGGCGAGGATGGCGGTTTCGGCCTCCGGCGAGACCTCGACCATCTGGTTCTCGGCGTTCGGCTGC
Source organism: Trueperaceae bacterium (assembly GCA_019429025.1). Classification (GTDB taxonomy): domain Bacteria; phylum Deinococcota; class Deinococci; order Deinococcales; family Trueperaceae; genus JAABTL01. Next base: position 15,760 of record JAHYJQ010000025.1, read on the forward strand.
GCGAACGGCCCCTCGACCGGCAGCACGATCGAGCCCTGGTAGCCGGTCACCAGGCCGTCCGCGTCGAAGGTGACGTCGAGGACGCCCAGCGCCTTGGCGTACTCCCACGCGGTGACGACCAGCACCGGGTCGCCCGTGGGGCCCCGCACCACCGTCGGGTACGCGCCGAGGCCGAGGGCCTGGAGGCCGCCGTGGCTGGCGCCGGCGAAGGGGCCGGTCTGGTTGCTGACGATCGGCGCCAGCCCGATCTCGCCGAGCGCCGCGGCGTCGCCGAGCAGCGAGTGGCTGTCGCCGCCCACGATGACGTCGATGCCGCGGACGGCACGCGCGATCGTCAGGTCGTTGAAGTAGCCGACGTGGCTGAGCAGCACGATCTTGTCGACGCCCTGCGCCTCGAGCTGCGCGACCATGCGCGCGGCGGTCTCGATCTCGGGGGTGAACGCGACGTCCTCGGAGACCAGGGACGAGTTCTTCGTCTTCTCGACCTTCAGGACGCCGATGATGCCGACGCGCTCGCCCTCGACCTCGCGGATGACGTACGGCAGGATCTGGTCGCGCACCCGCCACAGCGGGCTGGCCGGCTCGGGCAGGGCGTTCGAGGAGACGATCGGGAAGTTCGCCAGCTCGACGAGCTCCGCGAGCCGCGCGTCGCCCTCGTCGAACTCGTGGTTGCCGAGCGCGTACGCGTCGAGCCCCAGGGCGTTGAAGACGAGGAAGTCGGGCTCGCCCTTGTAGACGCTGAAGTAGAGCGTGCCGTTGAGCTCGCCGCTGTTGAGCACGATCGCGTTCGGGGTGCGCTCGTGCTCGATGACGCGGACGATGCGCGAGAAGCCGCCGAGGGTGACGCGCGTGCGCGTGCCGTCGAGCGTCAGGTCGAAGGCGGCGCCGTCGAGGTGCGAGTGGTGGTCGTTGGTGTGGAGGATGCGCAGCGTGAACGCGTCCCCCTGACCGAAGCCGAGCCCCGAGGCGGCGACCGCGGCGAGGACGAGGAGGACGAGCGAGCGGCGGATCATGGCGGAGCCTCCGTGGGCGTGAGTACGCCTGATGGGCCGTTCGCGGGCGTGCGGACGCGCCGAGGCCGGCCCCATCGCCCCGGCGCCCGCGGTCGTTCCCGGTCCCGCATCGGAATCTCAGCCTAGCCCCCACAGCGCGCCGGCGCCAGGATCGCGGGGGCCCGCGGGCTCGGCGCCGCCACCTCGCCGTCACGCCGAAGGGCGAGCGACCACACGCTGGTGTCGACGAAGAGACTCACGCGACACCGTGGCTGGAACGGGTGTCGACGAAGAGACGCACGTGGCCCCATGGCTGGAACGGGCGTCGACGAGCCAGCTCACGCGGCCTCACGCCAGGAACGGGTCTCGACGCGCCGACTCACGACCCTCGCGACCGCTCGGCCTGGTGGTCGTACCCGGAGTCCCATCCCAGCTCGCCGAACGGCTCCGCCAAGCGACGCTGCTCGCGGCGCGCGATGAACTCCTGCAACGCCCGTCCCGGCCCCCCGCCGGCTACCATGCAGCGTGCCCGCCCTCCACGCCCTCTGGCGCCCCGATCCAAACGACGCCGCCGGTGGGCGACTCATCCTCTGGGCCGAGGCTGCCGCGTCGGCCGACGCGGGCGCGCCGGCCGACGCGCCCGAACACCCGGCCCCGGGCCGCCACCCCGCAGCCGTCGACCCCGCGATCCGAGAACCCGCCCTCGCCCGCGCCGAGCCGCTCGACGTGCGCCTGTGGCTCCCGTCGACGCGATCGCGGCCGCTGCCGTCCTCGCCGCCCGAGCACCGCCACGGCGGTCGTCCGCCGAAGCCGCGGCTGCGGCGCTGGCGCGTCCCCGCCCGCGCGCTGCAGCCCGCCGCGGCCGTCGACTGGCTGCTGGCATCGCGCACGGACGACCCCGGGGCCCCCCTCGGCGACGACCTGCGCGCGTTCCGCGCCGCCGCCCGCCTGGTGCTCGCCGCGCTCGCCCGGCAGCGTTTCCTGCCCGGCCTGGTCGTCGGGCCCGCGGGCGCGGCCGCCCGCTGGCGTCTCCACCTCCTCGACGGCGACCTGGCGCCGATGGTGGCCGCGTTGGCGAGCGCGCTGCCGCCCGCCTGCCGCGCCGCGGCCGACGACCCGAAGACGGCGCCGACGGCCCGCGCCCTGCTCGAGGACTTCCTGCACGCCTGCGCCGACGCGCTCGTGCGCATCTGGGCGGGCGCCGGCCACGCGGCGGCCAGGGATGCCACCCCCGCGGCACGCTGGCTGGCGGCCCTCTACGGCGACGACCCCACCGTCCGCGGCAGCGCCGCGCAGCTGCAGCGACTGCAGCAGGCGCACCGGCACTGGTGGCGCGGCCTGGCGGCCGCCGGCGACGAGCGCACCCGCCTCATCCTGCGCCTCGAGGAGGCGCCCGACGAGGACGGACCCTGGCTGCTGCGCACGCAGCTGCAGTCGCGCGCCGACCCCAGCCTGCAGGTCGACGCCGCCGATGCCTACCTGGGCGCCCTGGGGCCGCTGGCCGCCCGCTTCCCCGACGCCCAGGCGCTGCTGCTCACCGGCCTCGGCCACGCCAGCCGCGTCTTCCCGCCGCTGCGGGGGACGCTCGCCGGCGCCGCCCCCGCCCCGGTGGCGCTCGCCCCGGAGCAGGCCTTCGGCTTCCTGCGCGAAGCCGCCCCCCTGCTCGAGGAGGGCGGCTTCGGCGTGCTCGTCCCGCCCTGGTGGTCGCAGCCCGAGGCCCGCCTGGGCGCGCGGCTGCGGGTCGCCCCCGCCCCCCGCGGCGGCCGCGGCGAGGGCCGCATCGGGCTCGACCAGATGCTGCGCTACCGCTGGGAGGTGGCGCTCGGCGGCGCCACCCTCTCCGCGGAGGAGTTCGCCGAGCTGACCCGCCGCAAGGCCTCGCTCATCCGCTGGCGCGGCGCCTGGGTGCGGCTCGACCCCGAGTCGGTGGAGGCCGCCGCCCGCTTCTTCGAGCGCCGCCGCCACCAGCGCGACCTGAGCGTCGCCGAGGCGCTGTCCGGCGCCTTCGGCGACCGCGCCGAGGTGGCGGGCCTCCCCGTGGTCGACGTGCGCTTCGACGGCGAGGCCGGGCGCTGGCTGGCGGCCCTCGAGGGCGGCGCGCTCGCCGAGCCCTGGACCGACCCCCCGGGCCTGCGGGCGACGCTCCGCCCCTACCAGCAGCACGGCGCCGCCTGGCTGACGCTCGCGGCTCGGCTCGGGCTCGGTGTCTGCCTCGCCGACGACATGGGCCTCGGCAAGACCGTCCAGACGCTCGCGTTCCTGCTGCAGGAGCGGGCGGCGGGCCGCGCGGATGCGCCCTCGCTGGTCGTCTGCCCCACCTCGGTCGTGCGCAACTGGCACGACGAGGCGGAGCGTTTCGCACCCGGACTGCGCGTTCTGGTGCACCACGGCGCCGATCGAGCGCGCGGCAAGAACCTGCGCGCCGCGGTCACGGGCGCCGACCTGGTGGTGACCAGCTACCCGCTCCTGCGCAGCGACGCCGCGGCACTCCAGGCGATCGATTGGTACGCGGTGGTGCTCGACGAGGCGCAGCAGATCAAGAACCCCGACACCGCGCAGGCCCGCGCCGCGCGGGAGCTGTCCGCGAGCGTGCGCCTCGCGCTCACCGGCACCCCGATCGAGAACCGCCTCGACGAGCTGTGGTCGATCGTCGAGTTCCTCAACCCCGGCTACCTCGGGACCCGCAGCGCCTTCCGCGCGCGGCTGGCCCTGCCGATCGAGCGCGAGGGCGACCCGCACAAGACCGCCACGCTGCGCCGGCTGGTGCGGCCGCTGGTCCTGCGGCGGCTCAAGAGCGACCGCGACGTCATCAGCGACCTGCCCGACAAGGTCGTCCAGCCCGCCTGGGTGCACCTCTCCGAGGAGCAGGCGAGCCTCTACCAGAGCGTGGTCGACGAGTCCCTGCGCGCCGTCGACGGCGCCGAGGGCATCGCGCGCAAGGGCCTGGTGCTGAAGATGATCACGCGCCTCAAGCAGGTCTGCAACCACCCCGCCCACGCGCTCGGCGAGCGTCCCCCGTCATCACGTGCGGCGCCCGCGTCGGCCGACACCGCGGTCCTGGACGCGTCGGAGCGCCGCAGTCCCAAGCTCGCGCGCCTGGTCGCGCTGCTCGACGAGGCGCTCGCGGCCGGCGACGCCGCGCTGGTGTTCACCCAGTACCGGCAGATGGGGGACCTCCTCGTCGCCCACCTCGCCGCCCGCCTCGGCGTCGAGGTGCCGTTCTTGCACGGCGGCGTGCCCATCGCCCGCCGCGCCGAGCTGGTGCGCGCCTTCCAGGCCGACGCCGGGCCGCCCGTGTTCGTGCTGTCGCTGAAGGCCGGCGGCACCGGCCTGAACCTCACCCGCGCCTCCCACGTCTTCCACTACGACCGCTGGTGGAACCCTGCCGTCGAGGACCAAGCCACCGACCGCGCCTACCGCATCGGCCAACGCAAGGGCGTGCAGGTGCACGCCTTCGTCACGATCGGCACCCTCGAGGAGCGCATCGCCGAGATGATCGAGGACAAGCGCGCGCTCGCCGGCGAGGTCATCGCGGCCGGCGAAGGCGCGCTCGCCAACCTCGACGGCCACGCGCTGCGCGACCTGGTGACACTGCGACGGGAGGCGCTCGCATGAGCCGCCGCCCCCGCCGCCCCCGCCGCCCCCAACGCGCGCAACGCGCCCCACGCGCCCACCGACCGACCCGCGCCATCCCCACC
>JAHYJQ010000026.1 GCA_019429025.1 Trueperaceae bacterium
GGCCACGGCCCGCGCGTCGCCGGTGAGCATCACCACCTCGATGCCGCGCTCGTGGAGGGCGCGGACCGCCTCGCGGCTCTCCTCGCGGACGGCGTCGGCCACGGCGAAGACCGCCAGGGCCCGGCCCTCGTGGAGCAGGAAGATGGCGGCCTGGCCGCGCGCCGCCGCCGCCTCGGCGGCGTCCTGGAGCCGGTCCGGGACCTGCGCCTCCTCGGACCGCAGCAGGGCGGGTCCGCCGAGGAGGTACGCGCGGCCCTCGACCGAGGCGGCGACGCCCTGCCCCGCGATGGCCTGGAAGCCATCCGCCGCGGGCAGCGTCAGCCCGCGCTCCTCCGCCGTCTTCACGATGCCCCGGGCGATGGGGTGTTCGGAGTCGGACTCCACGGCGGCCGCGATGCGCAGCGCGTCCTCCTCGTTCGTCGCGTCGGAGGCCGTCACCTCGACCACGCGGAACTCGCCCAGGGTGAGCGTCCCCGTCTTGTCGAAGATGACCGCGTCGAGGTTCCGCGCCTCTTCGAGACCGCGCCGGTCCCGCACCAGCAGGCCGCTCCGCGCGCCCATGGTGGTCGAGATGGAGACCACCAGGGGCACCGCGAGCCCGAGGGCGTGGGGACAGGCGATGACCAGGACCGTCACCACGCGGACGACCGTGAAGTCGAGCGACGCGCCCAGGAACTGCCACACCACGAGCGTCAGCACGCCCGCGCCGATCGCCACCCCCGTCAGCAGCCGGGCCGCGCGGTCGGCCAGGTGCTGGGCGCGCGACTTGGAGGTCTGGGCGTCGGCGACGAGCCGCATGATGCCCGAGAGCTGGGTGTCCTCCCCGGTGCCGGTGACCTCGACGCGGAGCGAGCCACCGCCGTTGATCGTCGCGGCGATCACCCGGTCGCCCTCGCGCTTCTTCACCGGCCGTGACTCGCCGGTGAGCATGCTCTCGTCGAGGTCGCTTGACCCCCGCTGCACCACGCCGTCGGCGGGCACGCTCTCGCCGGGGCGCACCAGGACGACGTCGCCCACCCGCAGCTCGCCCAACGCCACCGTCTCCTCGCCGTCGTCCGTCAGGCGGGTGGCGGTGTCGGGCAGCAGCTTCGCCAGCTCCTGCAGGGCGCCCTGGGCCTGAACGATCGAGCGCATCTCGATCCAGTGGCCCAGCAGCATGATCGTGACCAGCGTGGCCAGCTCCCACCACAGCGGTTCGGCCCGCAAGACGCCGAGCTCGACGACCCAGGAGAAGACGAAGGCGACCGAGATCGCGAGCGCGATCAGCGTCATCATCCCGGGCAGGCGCGCGCGCAGCTCGTCGGCGGCGCCCCGCAGGAAGACCCAGCCGCCGAACGCGAAGACCGCGGTGCCGAGGACCGGACCGATGAAGCCCGTGCCCGGCCAGGCGGGCGCGCGGTAGCCGATCAGCGCCTGGACGTGCTCCGACCAGACGACGACCGGCACGGTGAGCGCCAGCGCCCACCAGAAGCGGCGGCGGAACGCCTCGGGCGTGTGGCCCTGGTGGGCGTCGTGATCGCCGTGGCCGTTCGGATCGGCGCCGTGGTCGCCCCCGTGCGGCGGGTGGCGGTGGTGCGGCGGGTGGTTCTGGGGTCGGGGCATGCGCTGCTCCTTCCGTCGTGAGCATCCTAACCCTCCCCAGGTGGGGGAGGGATACGTGGCCGACGTCAGGCGTCAGGTCGCCGGCATCGGCTCAACGTGGCACGCCGCGCTCGGCCAGCGCCTGCCAGGTCGCGCCGCCGTCGCGGGTCGCGAACACGCTCATGCCCAGCGTACCGGCGTACAGCGCGTCCGGTTCGGTCGGGTGGGGGGCGACGTGGCCCACCGCATCCTCGTCGCCGACCCACAGGCCGAGGCCGCGCCAGCCGGCGGCGTCCGGCTCGCGGACCAGCAGGCCGAGTTCGGGGTGGGCGACGTAGGCGAACCAGCGGCCGTCGGCCGACGCGCGCAGCGCCGTCACCGGCAGTCCGCCGAAGTCGCGTTCGGACCAGCTGACGCCGCCGTCGTCGCTCGCCCACAACCCGCGCGGCGTCCCGGCCCACAGGATGTCGGGGTCGGTGGGGTCGAGTTCCAACGCCAGCACGCCCCCGGCGGCGAGCAGCGGCTCGGCCGAGACGTGCTCCCAACGGCGGCCGCCGTCGAGCGAGCGGAGCAGGCGCATGCCGGTGGCGTCGAAGCCGAGGAGGGCCTCGCCGTCGGTCGCCTGAACGGTCAGCACGTGGAAGTCGGCGGTTCCCTGGAGGGAGACCGGGGCCCAGGTGCGGCCGCGGTCGTCGCTGCGGAGCAGGCCGAGCGGGTTGGGCAGGCCGCTGCGCAGGTCGGGGTGGCCGCTGCCGTACACCTGGCCCGCCCGGCTCGGATGTGCGCGGAAGCCCATGAGGTCGTGGGCGGGGCCCGGGACCGTGCGCCAGCGGCCGTCGGGCAGCACCCGCAGGAGGCCGTGGTGGGTCGCCACCAGCAGGTCGCCGCCCGCCCAGGCGGGGGCGTCCAGGCCGTGGACGTGGCTGAAGCGCTCGACCGGGCCGCCGGCCTCGGCGCGCGGGCCCGCCGCCCACCAGCCGCCGCCCAGGGCGGCCGCCGCCGCGACGACGCCGAGCGCGATCCAGGGGAGGCGGCGGGAGGCGCCCCGCTTGGGGGCGCCTCCCGCAAGGGAGCCGTTCGTCATCGGCCGGTCAGCGCTCGTCGGCCCAGCGGACCTCGCCGGTGGTGGCGTCGACGATCAGGGCGCGCTCGGCGCCGTCGACGAGGACCGTGAGGCGGAAGGTGATGGTCGGGCCGTCGAGCGCGACGACCTCGCCGCCGCCGGCGCCGGCCAGGTACGCCCGGGCGAGCGCCTCGGCCGCGGCGGCGTCGAAGGTGCCGGCGCCGCGGGCGTGAGCCGGACCGTGCATCGGGCCGGTGCCCATGTGCATGCCCATGCCGCCGGGGCCACCCATCATCCCCATGCCGCCGGCAGCGTGGTCGGGCATGCCGCCCATGCCGCCTGCGCCGTGGCGCTGTGTCGCGCCCATGCCCATGCCCATGCCCGCGCCCATGCCCATGCCGCCCATGCCGTCCATGCCCATGCCGTGGTCGGCACCGTCGGCACCGTGCATGCCCATGCCGTCCATGCCCATGCCCATGGCGCCCATGCCCATGCCCATGGCCGCGGCGTCACCGAACCACGACGCCAGCCAGCCCTGCATCAGCTGGATCTCGGCCATCTGGCCCTGGACGATGTCGACCGCCAGTTGGGCGACCTCGGGCCGCGTGGCCCAGCCGCCCACCAGCAGCGTGCGCGCGTCGTGCACGGCCATCATGTGGTGCATGACCATGTCCTCGAGCCAGGCCCGCTCGCGCTCCGCCACCGAGGCGCCCGCGAGGTCGCGCATCATGGGCGTGTACGCGATCTCCTGCGCTTCGCCCGGGTAGCTCTCCTCGATCCAGCCGCGCATCAGCGCCACCTCGGCCGACTGGGCCGCGATGACCTCCTCCAGCAGCGCCCGCAGCTCGGGCCGCTGCGTCACCTCGAGCAGCGCGGCCGCGCTGTCGATCGCCTCCTGGTGGTGGGGGATCATGTGCTGCAGGAAGCTCAGCTCGTCGACCGCGGTGCTGCCCATCGCGTGGGTCGCGCCGGGCATCATGCCCATGCCGCCGGCGGGCGGGGTCATCATCATGCCGCCGGGCATGCCGCCGGCGCCCTGGGCGGCGGCGGCGGTCACGGCCATTGCGGCGAGCAGGGCGAGGGTCGTGCGGACGAATCGGGTCATGCGGGTCCTCCTTGATGGGAACGGGTGAGCGCTGCGCGTCGATGGCGGTACTCTTCTTCGTCGATCTCGCCGTTGGCGAAGCGCGTCCTGAGCGTGTCGAGCGCGGGGTCGGCGCGCGACGACGCGCTCGAGGTCGGAAGGATGTAGCGCGCGACGGCGACGGCGGCGGCGACGGTCAGGCCGAGCAGCAACAGCAGCCACAGAACGCCCCCCACACCACCCCACGCCATGCCGAACGGGTACATCATCATCGCGATCACCTCGGGGGCAGCGTAGGCGGCGCGCGTTCAGCCCGGATGCCGCCCGTGTCAAGCTGCCGTCAAGACCGGGCGAGGGGCGGCCGATCGCGCGGATCGACCGCCGCCCGCCGCCAGGGGGTGAGACCGTGGCCCAGACCGTGCTGATCGTCGAGGACGACGCGGACGTCGTGCGCGTCGCGCGCGCCTACCTCGAGCGCGACGGTTTCGAGGTGGCCGTGGAGTCCGACGGCGAGGCGGGCCTGCGGCGCGCGCTCGCCGACGCGCCGGCGCTGGTCGTGCTCGACTGGATGCTGCCGCGCATGTCGGGCCTCGAGGTGCTGCGCGAGCTGCGGCGCGAACGGCCGACGCCCGTCATCCTCTTGACCGCCCGCACCGACGAGCTCGACCGCGTCATCGGCCTCGAGGTCGGCGCCGACGACTACGTCGTCAAGCCGTTCAGCCCGCGGGAGCTCGTGGCGCGCGTGCGGGCGGTGCTGCGCCGCAGCGAGGGGGCGGTCGCCGAGCGGGCCGACGAGGTCGTCGAGCACGGCGGCCTGAGGTTGGACGGGGCACGACGGCTCGCGTCCGTCGACGGGCGGGAGCTGTCGCTGACGACCCTCGAGTTCGACCTGCTGCTCGCCTTCGCGCGGGCGCCCGGGCGCGTCTTCGGCCGGGAGGACCTCATCGAGCGGGTGTGGGGCCCCGATTTCGACGGCGTCGATCGCGTTGTCGACGTGCACGTCTCCAACCTGCGGCAGAAGCTCGCGGCGGCCGGCGCCGATGGCCTGCTGCGCACCGTGCGCGGCGTCGGGTACGCCCTCGGATGAACCGGCCCCGGCCCCGCCGGTCGCGCAGCCTGCTGTGGCGCGTGTTCGGTTCGTACCTGGTGGTGGTCGCGGTGGCCGCCGTCGGCGCGCTGGTCGCTGGCGAGGCCTTCGCGCCGATCCTGCTCGACCGCCATATGCGCTCGATGGGCCCGATGATGAGCCACGGCGGCGACCCGATGGCGGCGATGGCCGCCGACCTGACGGACGCCTACCGCATGGCGCTCACGCAATCGCTGGCGTGGGCGGCGCTGGTCGCGACCGTCGCGGCCGCCGTCGTCGCCTGGAGCGTGACGCGGCGGGTCGTCGGACCGCTCGCCGACCTGCGTGAGGCGAGCCGCGCCATCGCCACCGGGAACTACGATCGGCGCCTCGACGCCGACGCCCCCGGCGAGATCGGTGACCTCGCCGGCAGCTTCAACACGATGGCCGAGGCCCTGGAGCAGGGGGAGGTGATCCGCCGGCAGCTGCTCAGCGACCTGTCGCACGAGCTGCGCACCCCGCTGTCGAACCTGCGGGGCTACGTCGAGGCGCTCGAGGACGGGGTGTTCACGCTCGACGCCCCCACCTCGGCGGCGCTTCGCCGCCAGGTCGAGCGCCTCGAGCGGCTGGTCGCCGACCTCAGCCTGCTCAGCGGCCTGGAGGCCGGGCAGGTGCCGGTCGTGGCCGTGCCCCTGGACCTCGCCGCCCTGGTCGGCGACAGCGCCGCGGCCTTCCGGGCGCGCTTCGAGGAGCGCGACGTGGCCCTGGCGGTCGACGCGCCTGTCGAGCTCCGCGTGAACGCCGACGCCAACCGCACCGCCCAGGTCCTGGAGAACCTGCTGGACAACGCGCTGCGGCACACGCCGGCAGGTGGCCGGGTGACGGTGCGCGCGCGGCCCGACGGCGCGCTCGCCCGCGTCGAGGTGCGCGACACAGGGCCAGGGGTGCCCGAGGCGCTGCGGGAGGCGATCTTTCGGCGCCTCTACCGCGGCGACCCGGCGCGCGCCGCCGTGCAGGGCGAGGGGAGCGGCATCGGCCTGACGATCGCGCGCGAACTCGTGGCGCGGCAGGGCGGCGAGATCTGGGTGGAGGGTGCGGGTGGGGCGGGCGAGGCCGGGGACGGCGGCGCCTGCTTCGTGTTCACGCTGCCGCGGGTGGCTTGACGGAGCGCCGTCGGCGGGCGCTGCATCACTCGGGCCGAGGAGGCGACCCACGACGATGGCGACTGACGTGCAGATGCATTCGGACCTGGTGATCCCGCCGGGCGAGTACCTGGCGGAGGTTCTCGAGGACCTTGGGATATCGCAGGCGGACCTCGCTCGGCGCATGTGCCGACCTGAGCGCGCCATCGACGAGCTCCTCGTCGGCATCGAGCGAATCACGCCCGAGACGGGGCTGGTGCTGCAACGCTTGACGGGGGTTCCGGCGCACGTGTGGACCGGGTTGGAGGAGGAGTACCGACGCACGAAGACCCGTGCACGTGCGGTGGGGTATTGGGTGTCACCGGAGTAGGTGGCCGCTCCGCCGCGCAGGTGCGGCCGCGCGGCTGGCGCCACCATGAGCCTCTGCGGCAAGCGACTCACGAATGGTGCCCCGAACAACCCAGCGCCAGGCGAAGCCGTGCGAGGTCGCGCGCCGGCAGCCTGCGGCCCGACGCCGGCCAGCGAGCGAGCCAGTCGCAGATCTCCTGCGGATCGACGAGCGTCCTTCCAACGGCTTGCTCGACGATCCAGATGGTTCCATGAATCTCGACGCCGATCTCCCCAGCGACCTTGCGCAGCGGCTGATCGCCCGCCAGGAGAGCACGTCCCTGGGCGCGGGCGTAGGACAGGTTGAGCGCGTCGGGCAAGCTGAGCGACGGAGTCCGGAGCTGCAGGGCCGGGCCAACCCACGAGACGTCGGTTTCCACGACCGTGACGCCGGAACCGATGACGTCTGCCCGGAGGGTGGGCTGTGACGCGTGGTCGCACTCCGCCAACACGACGTCGAGGACCTCCGTGGGTGCGATCGCAGGCAGCAGGTCCACCCGGCCCACCACGGCCAGGTCGATGAGGATGTTGGCGTCGGCGAGCAGGATCAACCGCTCGCCCCCTCGAGCCAGCGGCCGAGTTCGTGGCGGACCTCCATCAGCGGGCGCCGCAGGATCTCGGCGGCGCGGGACGCCGTGAGGAGTTCCTGGGCCAGCGCCGTGAACACCAGGCGTTCGAGACGTCCGAGGGCGCCGGTGCGAGGCAGGTCGCCCGGTTCGCGATCGCGCCCGTACGCTGCGTTGAAGTGGCCGAGTTGCTGTCCGCACTGCCGTTCCGAGATGAGGCCGAGCCGCCGTGCCCGCAGCAACGCAGTACGGACGCTCACGCCGTAGCGCAGCTTGATGTCGACGAGCAGGGGCTCCGGGAGCCAACGGTTGCGGTAGCCGCGTAGCTCGCGCTCGATCGCGTCGCGCGTGAGGAGCATCGCCTCCGCGAGGTGGTTGGCGGCCTTCTCACGGGGATCGCCCCGACGCGGCGCGCGCGTGGGTCCGTCGTACTCGCCGCGGTGCAGGACCAGGTGGGCCAGCTCGTGGAGGGCGGTGAAGTGCTGGCGCTCGGGCGGGTGCCGGTCGTTGACGACGATCACTCCGCCCCAGTCATCGGTGTACGCCGAGAAGCCGGACACGCTGGGTGGCAGCGGGTGGCGCAGCAGCTTGAGGCCCTTGGCCTCGATGAGGGCGAGCACGTCCCCCAGGGGTGCGTCGTCGGCGCCGAGCCAGTCGCGCATCTCGCCGGCAAGGCGCTCGACGGTGCGCTCGTCGTAATCGGGCATCGGGCGCGACTCGGGGAGGAGCGGCGCCTCGCCGAGGAGTCGCTCGACGGCGGCGTAGTCGTGGGCGGTGCGCGACAGCGACTGGCGGAGCGCGGGGTCGAGTGCGTCGGGCGCGTCGGCGCGGAAGAGCAGGGTCGGCTCGCCGCCTCGACCGCCGTCGCTCAACTCCCCGGGAAGCAGAAGTTCGATAGGCACGGCGAGCGCCCGCGCGACCTTCATCAACTGCCCGAGCGACGGCGTCCGGTCGCCACGCTCCCACGCCGCGATCGTCTGGCGCGTCACGCCGACCTCGCTACCGAGGGCCGCCTGGCTTCGCCCGGATGCCTCACGGAACCGCAGCAGAGGTGTGACATCTCGAACCACAGAAGCCTCCCATCCGAGCCATTGATGTTATCTTAATCTTACATCACGTCTCGCGACTCTACCGTCGCCGCCGCGAGTCCGCCGTCACTGGCACACCTTGCCCTGCGCCGACCCGCGCCCCCGGGCTACCATGGCCCCAAGCCATGAGCGATCGCTTCTTCGAGCAACCGATCCTGAACTCCCCCTACGCCTACCCGGCGCGCCACTGGGAGCTCGACGCGAGCGGGCAGCCGACCCAGCGCATCGTCGAGCGGCGGCGCGCCGCGAGTTTCGTCGCCCCGATCCCCAAGGCGCGCCGCCGGAGCGGGCAGCAGGACGACCAGCAGCGGCTGGTGTTCGACGAGGGGCAGCAGCTCTCGACGGGGGCGCAGCAGTACGAGGAGGCCTCGGCCTTCATCAACGACCTCCGTCGGCACGTCGACGCCTGGCGCCAGCTCCCCGAGGGAGCTTGGGGCGTCACCCCCGAGACGGCTCGGCTCCTCAAGCACTGGCGCGACCCGCACTTCGCCGGGTTGCGCCCCTTCTTCTGCCAGGTCGAGGCGGTCGAGACCGCCATCTGGCTCACCGAGGTCGCGCCCAACAAGGGCAAGCAGGAGAAGATCTTCCTCGACCGCCTGGAGGCCGCCAGCCAGGACGCCAACCCCGGTCTGTCACGGTTGGCGCTCAAGCTCGCGACCGGCGCCGGGAAGACCACGGTGATGGCCATGCTCATCGCGTGGCAGACGATCAACGCGGTGCGCTACCCGAACAGCAAGCGCTTCACCAAGGGTTTCCTGATCGTCACGCCCGGCATCACCATCCGCGACCGGCTGCAGGTGCTGCTCCCCAACGACCCCAACGCCTACTACCGCAAGAACGGCCTGGTGCCGGCCGAGCTGCTGCATGAGCTGCACAAGGCCGTGATCGTGATCACCAACTTCCACGCCTTCAAGCGGCGCGAGCGCTGGGAGCTGAGCAAGGGCGGCCGCAGCCTGCTGCGGGGCCGCACGGGCGAGGACCCCGTGACGCTCGAGACCGAGGGGCAGATGCTCCAGCGCGTGATGCCCGGGCTGATGGGCATCAGGAACGTGCTGGTGATGAACGACGAGGCCCACCACTGCTACCGCGAGAAGCCGCCCGCGCCCGACGACGACGACGAGAACCTGACCGCCGACGAGCGCAAGGAGGCCGACGAGAACAACGAGGCCGCCCGCGTGTGGATCTCGGGGCTCGAGGCGGTGCAGCGTCAGCTCGGCATCCGCCGCGTGTTCGACCTCTCGGCCACCCCCTTCTTCCTGAGCGGCTCGGGGTACGCCGAGGGGACGCTGTTCCCCTGGGTGATGAGCGACTTCTCGCTGATGGACGCGATCGAGTGCGGCATCGTCAAGCTGCCGCGCGTGCCGGTGGCCGACAACATCCCCGGCGCCGAGATGCCCATGTTCCGGGAGCTGTGGAAGCACATCGGCAAGGACATGCCCCGACGCGGTCGCGGCGTCGGGAACGTCGACCCGCAGAAGCTGCCGACGCCGCTCTACACGGCGCTCAACGCGCTCTACGGCCACTACGCCAAGACGCACGAGGCCTGGAGATCGGCGCGGATCAGCGTGCCGCCCTGCTTCATCATCGTCTGCAACAACACCGCGACGTCGAAGGCCGTGTACGACTACGTGTCGGGGTTCGTCCGCGACCGCGGCGACGGCACCGAGGAGCACGTGCCGGGCGCGCTGGAGCTGTTCCGCAACCACGACGCGCTCGGGAACCCGCTCCCGCGACCCACCACGCTGCTGATCGACAGCCAGCAGCTCGAGTCGGGCGAGGCGCTCGACGCCAACTTCCGCGCGGTCGCCGCCGACGAGATCGAGGCCTACAAGCGCGAGCTGGTGCAGCGCACCGGCAACCCCCAGGCCGCAGACAACCTCACCGACCAGGACCTGCTGCGGCAGGTGCTCAACACCGTCGGTAAGCCCTTTGAGCTGGGCGCCGACGTCCGCTGCGTCGTGTCGGTCGCGATGCTCACCGAGGGGTGGGACGCCAACACCGTCACCCACGTCCTGGGCGTGCGCGCCTTCGGTACCCAGCTGCTGTGCGAGCAGGTGGTGGGGCGCGCGCTGCGGCGGCAGTCGTACGAGCTCAACGGCGATGGCCTGTTCGACGTCGAGTACGCCGACGTGCTCGGCATCCCCTTTGACTTCACCGCCAAGCCTGTCGTGGCCCCGCCGCCACAGCCGCGTGAGACGGTGCGGGTGCGCGCCGTGCGTCCGGAGCGCGACGCGCTGGAGATCGTCTTCCCGCGCGTCCAGGGCTACCGGGTCGAGCTGCCGAACGACCGGGTGACGGCCAACTTCGACGACGACTCGACGCTGCGCCTCACGCCCGACATGGTCGGTTCGACCCAGACGCTCAACGCCGGCATCATAGGCCAGACGGTGCAGCTCGACCTGGTGCACACCGGCGCCGTGCGCACCTCGACGATCGTCTACGAGATCACGGCGCGGCTCCTGGAGCGCTGGCGCGAACCGGGCCAGGCGGCGCCCACCAACCTGTTCGGCCCGCTGTCCGCGGTCGCCCGCCGCTGGCTGAGCGATCACCTGGTGTGCGTGGGCGGCACCACCCCGGCGCAGCTGCTGTACCGCGCGATCGCCGACCTGGCGTGCGACCGCATCGTGCAGGCGATCGTCCGCGCGCCCGCCGGCGACAAGCGTGTGCTCGCCATCCCCGACGCCTACGAGCCGCGCGGCAGCAGCGCCGCCGTCAACTTCACCACCACCCGGACCGACCGCTGGGAGACCTCGCCGCGGCACTGCCACGTGAACTGGGCGGTGCTCGACAGCGGCTGGGAGGGGGAGTTCTGCCGCGCCGTGGAGCAGCACCCGCGGGTGTTCGCCTACGTCAAGAACCACGGCCTGGGCTTCGAGGTGCCGTACCTCTACCTGGGCCAGCGGCGCCAGTACCGGCCCGACTTCATCGTCAAGATCGACGACGGCCGCGGTGCCGAGGACCCGCTCCACCTGGTGGTCGAGATCAAGGGCTACCGCGGCGAGGACGCCAAGGACAAGAAGGCCACCATGCTCACGCAGTGGGTGCCTGGCGTGAACGCCCTGGGCACCTACGGCCGCTGGGACTTCGTGGAGTTCGCCGACGTATGGACGATCGACGCCGACCTGCAGGCCAAGGTCCAGGAGGCCGTAGGCCGCGTCCTCGACGACCCTAGGCGCGTGTCCCGGCAGGGGGCGCCGGTATGAGCGCCGCCGCCGTACGCTGCCTGCCGGCCCCCGCCCCTCGCTCCCCCCACCCGACGGAGTCCCATGGCTAGGAAGCGCACCGCCAAGTCCAAGGACGTCGCGTCGCTCACCCACGAGCAGGCGACCCGCACGAACATCCCCTCCGCCGAGCACCAGTCCGTGCTGAGCGCCGAGCACGCGCGGGCGATCGACGTGCGCTACGCGCGCGAAGGCGCCGCGCTCGAGGCTGAGAAGGAGCGCCGCAACCCCGACCTCGACCCGCAGCTGGTGTGGCGCGGCAAGGACCGCGCCGACTGGGGCGACCTGGTCGTCGCCGCGCCGCCGCTCTACATCCAGGAGAAGGTGCACCCCAAGACATTGATCGACGACCTGCGCCGCCGGACGCGCGAGACGGAGGCGGCCCAAGACGAGCAACCGGCGCTGTTCGCCGACTTCAACGGCTTCCCCGAGGGGGCCGACCGCACCGACTTCTACCAGCACGAGGGCCGCTGGCAGAACCGCATGATCCTCGGCGACAGCCTCGCCGTGATGGCGTCGCTCGCCGAGCGCGAGGGCCTGCGCGGCAAGGTGCAGTGCATCTACTTCGACCCGCCGTACGGCATCAAGTTCAACAGCAACTTCCAGTGGTCGACCACCAGCCGCGACGTCAAAGACGGCAACGCCGCCCACATCACCCGCGAGCCCGAGCAGGTGAAGGCCTTCCGCGACACCTGGCGCGACGGCATCCACTCCTACCTCACGTACCTGCGCGACCGCCTCACCGTCGCCCGCGACCTCCTGACCGAGAGCGGCTCGATCTTCGTGCAGATCGGGGACGAGAACGTGCATCGGGTGAGGGCGGTGATGGATGAGGTGTTTGGGAACGGGAATGTTGTCGCGGACATCGTAGTTGAGAAGACGTCTGGTGCCAGCATGCGTTATGTCGATCGGGTTGCTGATTATGTTCTCTGGTACGCACGAGATATTGAAAAGGTCAAGTACCGACATGGACTCGCGTCGAAGCAGCTCGACCAGTTCATCTACGAGTACAAGTTCGTTCAGGACGAGGCGGGCCACAGATCGCAGGATGCTCGAGTTCAGGACCTGAAGCAGTCCGAACGCGTCTACGCCATCAAGCCACTGACTTCACAGACGAATGCCTCAACAACACGGTACAAGTTCGGTTTCCGGGGCAAGGAGTATGCGTCTGGAGTGCGCCAATGGGCAACTCCCGTATCCGGGATGGAGAGGCTCGTTAAGGCTAATCGAGTTGAGATACGCGCAAGTTCAATCGGATTCGTGCGGTTCTTCGATGACTACTCTGTTGTGCCAATCTCAAACATCTGGACTGATACAGGCACGGGCAGCTTCACGGATCCCAAGGTCTACGTCGTCCAGACGGGTGCGAAGATCGTCCAACGCTGCATCTTGATGGCCACCGACCCCGGCGATCTCGTCCTAGACCCAACTTGCGGCTCCGGCACCACCGCCTACGTCGCCGAGCAGTGGGGCCGCCGCTGGATCACGATCGACACCTCGCGCGTCGCGCTCGCGCTCGCCCGCGCGCGGCTGATGGGCGCGCGCTACCCGTACTACCTGCTCGCCGACTCCCGCGAGGGCCAGGCCAAGGAGGCCGAGGTCAGCCGCACCCCGGCCAAGACCACCCCGGTGGGCCGCGACGTTCGGCACGGCTTCGTGTACGAGCGCGTGCCGCACATCACACTCAAGGCGATCGCCAACAACGCCGAGATCGACGTGATCTGGGAGGGCTTCCAGGCGCGCCTCGAGCCGCTGCGCGCGCGCCTGAACGCGGCGCTCGGGAAGGCGTGGGAGGAGTGGGCCATCCCGCGCGAGGCGGAGGCCTCGTGGCCGGCGGCCGCCAAGGAGGCGCACGCCGCTTGGTGGGCGCAGCGCATCGCGCGCCAGCGCGAGATCGACGCGTCGATCGCCGCCAAGGCGGACTTCGAGTTCCTCTACGACAAGCCGTACGACGACAAGGGCATCGTCCGCGTCGCCGGGCCGTTCACGGTCGAGAGCCTCTCGCCGCACCGCATGGTGGGCGTCGACGAACAGGGCGAGCGGCTCGACCCCGCCGACCGCGTCGAGACCGATCACGACGCCTTCGTGACGATGGTGCTCGAGAACCTCGAGGCGGCCGGCGTGCAGCAGGCGGCCAAGGGCGACCGCATCGAGTTCACCAGCCTCGCGCCCTGGCCGGGCACCTTCCTGTGCGCCGAGGGGCGCTACCCCGAGGGGGGTCGCGAGCGCCGCGCGGGCATCTTCGTCGGACCCGAGTTCGGCACCGTCACCCGCCCCGACCTGGTCGACGCCGCCAAGGAGGCCGGCGACGCCGGCTTCGACGTGGTGATCGCCTGCGGCTTCAACTACGACGCGCACGCCACCGAGTTCGCCAAGCTGGGCGCCATCCCGGTCCTGAAGGCGCGCATGAACGCCGACCTGCACATGGCCGACGACCTCAAGACCACCGGCAAGGGCAACCTGTTCGTGGTGTTCGGCGAACCCGACATCGAGGTGCGGCCCGCCGCCGACGGCCAGCTGGAGGTCGAGATCAAGGGCGTCGACGTCTTCGACCCCAGCACCGGCGAGGTCCGCGCCGACGACGTCGACGGCATCGCCCTGTGGATGGTCGACACCGCCTACGACGGCGAGTCCTTCTTCGTCCGGCACGCCTACTTCCTCGGTGCCAACGACCCCTACAAGGCGCTCAAGACCACCCTCAAGGCCGAGATCGACGAGGAGGCCTGGGACTCGCTGCGCAGCGCCGTCTCGCGGCCCTTCCCCAAGCCGACCACGGGCCGGATCGCGGTGAAGGCGATCAACCACCTGGGGGACGAGGTGATGAAGGTGTTTCGCGTCTGACGGGAGAGACGGCGACCTATCGCAACTTATGGGTGGTTATAGCCGATTCCTGCTATAAGTGGGTATAAGCGAGTCGAAACGCGGAGGAGGCGCCGGTGGATCCCATCCTGAACCCGTTCTCGCCCGGCGCCGGTTCGAGGCCTCCGGAACTCGTTGGCCGGGACGACATCCTGGCGCAGGCCGACGTCCTCCTCGGCCGCGTTCGGGCGGGGCGGGCCGAGAAGAGCCTGCTACTTACCGGCCTGCGCGGGGTCGGCAAGACGGTCCTGCTCAACGAGATCGAGCACCGCGCGGCCATGAGCCATGACCGGACCGTGGTGGTCGAGGCGTCCGAGGGCACCACCCTGGCCGCGCTGCTCGCGCCGCACCTCAGGCGTCTGCTGTTCGATCTCGACCGCCTCGCGGGCGCCGGCCACAAGGTCCGACGGGCGCTCGCGGTCCTCCGCAGCTTCGTCGGAGGCATCCGGGTCGAGGCCGGCGGGCTCGAGTTCGGCCTCGACATCGAGCCGGAGCGCGGCACGGCCGACAGCGGCGATCTGCGCATCGACCTCACCGATCTGTTCACGGCAGTCGGTGAAGCCGCGCGCGAGCGTTGCACCACGGCGGTGCTGCTCATCGACGAGCTCCAGTACCTCGACGCCGCCGAGCTCGGCGCGCTGATCATGGCGATGCACCGGGTACAGCAGCTCCGGTTGCCGCTGGTGCTCGTCGGCGCGGGCTTGCCCGTGTTGCCCGGGCTCGCTGGCGACGCGCGCTCCTACGCCGAGCGGCTGTTCGCGTTCCCCAACATCGGCGCGCTGTCGCGTGACGATGCCGTCAAGGCGCTGGTCGAGCCGACGCGCGAGGCCGGCGTCGTCATCGAAGCCGATGCCCTCGAAGAGATCTACCGGCACACGAAGGGCTACCCGTACTTCTTGCAGGAGTGGGGTTACCAGGCGTGGAACACCGCGGAGGCGAGCCCCATCAGGATCCAGGATGTCCATCACGCCACCGCTCGCGTCACCGCACGGCTCGACGCCAACTTCTTCCGGGTGCGTTTCGACCGCCTGACGCCGGGAGAGAAGCGCTGCCTGCGCGCCATGGCCGAACTCGGCCCGGGACCGCACCGCACCGGCGACGTCGCCCACGCGCTCGGGTACCGCTCCTCGACCACGTTGAGCCCCGTGCGAAAGAAGCTCATCGACAAAGGGATGGTCTACAGCCCTTCCCACGGGGAGATGGCCTTCACGGTGCCGCTCTTCGACGAGTTCATGCGCCGCGTGATGCCCACGTTGGACGCCGCATGACCGTCCGGCGCCATGCGGCATCCGCATCGTGTTTCGGCCACGTCGGCAAGACGCCCGAACTGCTTCCTGGCCGATCGGATCCGCCGCGTCGACCGACGTCTATGCGAAGTGCAATGCACGTGCGCGCAGATGTCGCTCGGGACGGCGAGGGTCTGCGGTCAAGTGGCCGTTGTGTGCATACGACTGTGCAAATCCGTGAATATGGGCGCTTTTCCGGGCCGATGAAGGGCCGACCTGGGTACGGTCTCGCAAACAAGGTGATGAAGGCGTCTCGAGCGTGGGCACTGCCGAGCCAAGGGGTGCCCCAGATCGTGTCGTTCACGGGCGGGTCGATTAGCGTATGACCATGGTTCGCGTTGCCGCCAGCCCTGCTGTGTTGCGATGGGCGCGCCACCGCGCCGGCGTGGATACGCAAGGCGTCGAGGCCGCCTTCCGGGTGCAGGAGTGGGAGCGCGGCGAGCGCCAGCCGACGCTGCGGCAGCTTCAGGCATACGCGAAGGCGACACACACGCCGGTCGGCACGTTCTTCCTGAGTGACCCGCCGACCGACGAGTTGCCGATCGGCGACTTCCGGACGATCCGTGATGAGCGGATCGCGCGACCTAGCACCAACCTTCTCGAAACGATCGAGACCTGCCAGTTGCGACAAGACTGGTACCGCCGATACGCGATCGAGGACGGTGCGGAGCCGGTGGCGTTCGTAGCATCGGCGCAGGTTGGTGACGACGTCGTCGTTGCAGCGGCGCGGGTTCGCCACGGCGTGGGTCTCGACATCGCGGAACGCTCCACGATGCCCCGGTGGGCCGACGCCTTCCGCGCCTTCGTGCAGGGAGTCGAGGACGCCGGCGTCCTGGTGATGGTCAGCGGCGTCGTCGGAGCGAACGCGCACCGGCCACTCGACCCGGACGAGTTCCGCGGCTTCGCGCTGGCGGATGCCATCGCGCCGCTCGTCTTCGTGAATGGCCGCAGCACCACGTCGGCGAAGACGTTCACCCTCGCCCACGAGCTCGCGCATCTGGCCCTTGGCGAGTCCGGGATCGACGCGGCCGTCGTGGATGCGCCGGTCCGGGCCGGCGTGCCTGACATGGAGCGCTGGTGCAACGAGTTCGCCGCGGAGCTCCTCGTCCCCCTCGCGGATCTGGCCGAGCGTAAGTCGGTGGCCGTCGAAGACCCCATCGCGGCAGCGAACGACCTCGCTCGGCGCTACAAGGTGAGCACCCTCGTCGTGCTCCGGAGGATGTGGGACGCCCGTTGGTTCGATTCCTGGGCCGCCTACCGGGAGGCCTACGATGCCGAGACAGAGCGCCTCGCCGGCATCGATCGGGCCCCATCGGCGGGCGGCAGCTTCTACCGAACCCTAGCGGCTCGCCTTGGCAGACGCTTCGCCAACGCGATCGCGGCGAGCGTCGCGGAGGGTAGGACCCCCGTCCGTGAGGCCATGCGCCTGACGGCGACCAAGAGCCCAACCTCGTTCGATGCGTTCGCCCGTTCGCTCGGCGTGGGGACGTAGGCCGATGTACGTTCTCGACGCCGACGTGTTCATCCAGGCGAAGCGCCTCCACTACGGGATGGACTTCGCACCGGGCTTCTGGAGTTGGCTTGAGAGCGAAGTGGAAGGCGACGTCGTGCGATCCATCGAATCCGTGTATGGCGAGATCGCCGACCACGGCGACGATCTCGCCGATTGGGTCCGTGGCCCCGGCCGTCCCTTGTTCCTCGACGTCGATGAGGACGTGGTCGCCTGCACCCGGGACGTGGCCACGTGGGTTGCCGCGCACCCAGCCAAGCCGTTCAAGAAGAATGCGTTCTTGAGCGGCGCCGATCAGTTCGTCGTCGCCACGGGCTTGGCGCGCGCGTGGACGGTCGTGACGCAAGAGGTCAGTGCGGGCAACAAGGGCGACCTCAAGATCCCGGACGCGTGCAAGGCCTTGGGCGTGCCGTGCGTGAACACCTTCGCGCTGATGCGTGCGCGTGGGGTCCGCCTGGTACTGCCGGCAGCCGTGGACGACGCGTGACAGTGATCTTCCTCGTCGCCGACTCCTTCACAGATGGCCTCGCGCGCTTGACGCCCGACGAGCAGGCGGCCGCCAAGGCGACGGCTTTCGACCTGCAGCAGGACCGCACCCGCGTCGGCATGAGCTACCACGCGCTCGGCAAGGCCAAGGACGCGCGCTTCGCCTCCGTGCGCGTGAACGACGACCTGCGCGTGATCGTCCACCGCACCCCCGAGAGCTTGCTGCTGTGCTACGTCGGTCACCACGACGACGCCTACCGCTGGGCCGAGCGCCGCAAGCTCGAGGCGCACCCCACCACCGGCGCCATGCAGATGGTGGAGGTGCGCGAACGCGTCGAGAACGTCGTCAAGCGCGTGGTCGTGCCCGAGGCGGCGGCGACCGCGGCGCCTGAGCGCCCCCTCTTCGCCCACCTCGACGAGGCCGCCCTGCTCGCCTACGGCGTCCCGCTCGAGTGGGTGCCCGACGCGCAGGCCGCCACCGAGTCCACCCTCTTCGACCTCGCCGAGCACCTCCCCGCCGAGGCCGCCGACGCGCTGCTCACGCTTGCGGTGGGGGAGGTGCCCGAGGTGGTGCCGCCCGCGCCTCCCGCGGCCGATCCCTTCGCGCATCCGGCGGCGCAGCGGCGCTTCCGCGTGGTCGACGACGTCGACGCGCTGGCGACGGCGCTCGACGCCCCCTGGGAGCAGTGGGCGGTGTTCCTGCATCCCTCGCAGCGCGACCTGGTCGAGCGCGACTTCGGCGGCCCCGCCCGCGTGTCCGGCTCCGCCGGCACCGGCAAGACGGTCGTCGCCCTCCACCGCGCCGTCCACCTCGCCAAACGCGACGAGCATGCCCGCGTCCTGCTGGCTACCTTCTCCGACGCGCTCGCGCGCCACCTGGAGACGAAGCTGCGCGTCCTCACGCGCCACCACCCGCGCCTGCGCGAGCGCCTCGACGTGGCCACGCTCGCCGGCCTCGCTGCCCGCCTGCACCGGGCCCGCTGGGGGCGGGACGCCAGCGTCGTCGATCCGGCGACGCTCGCCTCGCTGCTCGCCGACGCCGCTCGCGCCGCCAAGGCCCCCTTCGCGCCCGGCTTCCTGGCGAACGAGTGGGACCAAGTGGTGGACGCGTGGCAGCTGCGCGACTGGGACGCCTACCGCGCCGTCCCGCGACTGGGGCGCAAGGTCCGCCTGCCCGAGTCGGCGCGGGCGCGGGCGTGGGCCGTCTTCGAGCGCGTGTGGGCCGAGCTCGACGCCCGCGGCCTGACCACCGAGGCGGCCGTCTACCAAGCCCTCGCCGACGCCTACGCGAGCGGCGGGGCCGCCCCGTACGCCCACGTCGTCCTCGACGAGGCGCAGGACGCCAGCGCCGCGCAGCTCCGCTTCCTCGCACAACTCGTCGGCGGGCGGCCCAACGGCCTCTTCTTCGCCGGCGACCTCGGCCAGCGCATCTTCCAGCAGCCCTTCTCGTGGTTGTCGGTGGGCGTGGACGTCCGCGGCCGCGCCCGCACGCTCAAGGTCAACTACCGCACCAGCCACCAGATCCGCACCCGCGCCGACCGCCTGCTCGACGCCCGCAGCGACGACGTCGACGGCGAGACCCAGGACCGACGCGGCACGATCAGCGTGTTCGACGGCCCCGAGCCGCGCCTGGAGCGCTTCGTCGACGCCGACGCCGAGGCGCGCGCCGCGGGCGCGTGGCTGGCCGCGCGCGTGGCCGCCGGCGCCCGGCCGCACGAGGTCGGCGTGTTCGTGCGTCACGAGGGCCTGCTGCAGCGCGCGCACGCGGCCCTCGCCCGCGCCGGGCTCGAGGGCGCCGTCCTGGACGGAGCCGCGAACCCGCCCGAGGGGCGCGTGGCGGTGGCGACCATGCACCGCGCGAAGGGGCTCGAGTACCGCGCCGTGGCCGCCATGGCCTGCGACGAGGACGCGCTGCCGCTCGCCGAGCGCCTCGCGGCCGCGAGCGACATGAACGAGCTGCAGGAGGTCCACGAGACCGAGCGCCACCTGCTGTACGTGGCGCTCACGCGGGCGCGCGACGAGCTGTGGGTGTCCGGGGTGGCGCCGGGGTCGGACTACCTGGCCGACCTGTAGGTATGGCCGATCGACCCGTGCCTGCCCCAACCGCCGCGGCGCCCAAGGGCGCCCCTCACGCCGCCCCCCGCAGCAACCGCAACCCGTTCGCCACCACCAGCAGGCTCGTGCCGACGTCCGCGAAGACCGCCATCCACATCGTCCCGAACCCCGTGAGCGTCAGCGCGAAGAACACCGCCTTGACGCCGATGGCGAACGCGATGTTCTGGACCAGGACCCGGTGGGTCGCCCGCGATAGGCGCACGAACGCCGCGACCTTGCGCAGGTCGTCGTCCATGAGGGCCACGTCGGCCGTCTCGATGGCGGTGTCGCTGCCGGCCGCCCCCATGGCGAAGCCGACGTCGGCGCGGGCGAGGGCGGGCGCGTCGTTGATGCCGTCGCCCACCATCCCGACCTCGCCGCCGCGAGCGCGCAGCTCGGCGACGGCGGCGGCCTTGTCCTCCGGCAGCTGCTGGCCGCGGGCGTCGACGATGCCCGCCTGCGCGGCGATGGCGCGGGCCGCCTGCGCGTTGTCGCCGCTCAGGAGCACCGTCTCGATCCCGAGCGCGTGCAGGGCGGCGACCGCGGCCCGGCTCGTCGGCCGGATCGTGTCCGCCACCGCGAACGCGGCGAGCGGCCCGCGGTCGTCGGCGAGCAGCACGGTGGTCTTGCCGTCGCGCTCCCAGGCGTCGAGGCGCGCAGCGAGCGCCGGCGCCGCGGCGGGCGCGAGGGACCGGTGGCCGAGCCGGTAGCGGACGCCGCCGACCCGGCCCTCGACGCCGATGCCGGCGGTCGCGGCGAAGCCCTCGACGTCGACCGCGGCGCCCTCGGCGCCGACCGGCGCGCCGTCCGCGTCGACCGGCGCGCCGTCCGCGTCGACCGGCGCGTCCACGGCACCGGCCCGGGCGATCG